>JAJDNM010000082.1 GCA_022340665.1 Acidobacteriota bacterium
TCGCCGAAAACCCACGCAACGAGCCAGTCTTCGAGGCGCCGACGCCGCGATAGTCCCAGGTGAGCGCGGTGTAGCCGGCCTCGGCGAGGCCTGCTGCGAAGTGGCGGTAGAACCGGCCCGGTACGGCGATTGCGGGGTTGACGACGACGGTGCGTCGACTCTCGGTGTCGGGTCGATACAGCGTGCCGCCAAGGGTGAAGCCGTCTCTGGCAGGAATTTCGACGTCTGTAGGCTCGAGGGTTCCGCTCATCGTGAGATCAGTGCCTCAACCGAGGGAGATGGCACGCCCTGCGAGCCGGCCGGTGAGCACGCAGCTGCCGAGGAATGTGCCCTCGAGCGAGCCCTTGCCGTGGATGCCGCCGCCGCCGAAGCCGGCGGTCTCGCCGACCGCGTAGAGGCCGGGGATCAGCTCACCGGAAGTGTTCAGAACGCGGCTCTCGAGATCCGTCTGCACGCCGCCAAGGCTCTTGCGGCTGAGGATGTGCTCGCGGATGGCGATCAGGGGGTGGGCCTTCGGATCGTCGATCGCCTGGAAGGCGCAGGTCCTGAGGCGGTCGGCCTTGTATTCGCGGGAGGTGGCGATTCGCCGCAGCTGTTGATCCTCGAAACGGTCCGGACCGAGGGAGACCTGCCCGTCGAAGGCCCGGATGTCGGCCTCCATGCGCTCGCGATCGATCGACACGCCTTCGAGCGACAGAGCGTCCATCTTGTCCATCAGCTCGGAGAGGTCCTCGGCGACGACGAAGTCCTCCGACTCTCCGATCAGGCGCCGGGCCAGGGTCCGGTTGCCGAAGAGGACCTCCTTGACCAGCTGGAGCTTGCGTCGGTAGCGGAAGGCGGTCATGTAATCGCAGCCCGACACCGCCAGTTCCCTGATCGCGATCTTCCAGTTGAGGACCTGCCAGGAGTACTGCTCCGGAGTCCGGCAGATCTGTTCAACGACCCAGCGGGTGTCGCTGTAGCCCATCAGAGGTACGGGACCGAATCGGCGACCGCGGGCATCGAGCCACAGGGCCGAGCGGGGTGGTACCAGGCTGATGCCATCGGTAGGGGAGTCGGTCTCGCGCGAATGGACGCCCGCAGCGTAGTGCCACTGCTTGTCGAGGTGGGTGATTGCAGCGCCGTGGCGTGCCGCCTCGTCGTGCAACAGGCCATCGGCGAACCGGTGTGACCCGTTGAGAAGGGTCGGCGGGGGCGTGCCCCACGGCTGGTACCAGTTGGCCTTCACCTTGCTGAGGTCACCGCCGCAGATGCCGCCCGAAGCAAGGACCACCTGCTCCGCCTGCACCTCGAACTCGCCGCCGCCATTCTCGAGAACTCCGGCGCAGCCGGTGACCCGACCCTTCTCGACCAGCAAGTGCTCGACGCGGTGACCGTGGCGGATCTCCAGCTTTTTCCTGTGTGGATGGTTTTCAAGGGCGGCGATGATGGCCTCGATGATTGCGAAGCCGGTGCCCCAGGCGATATGCCAGCGGGGGACCGAGTTGCCCTGTTTGATCAGCCCCCTTTCGGCCCAGTTTACGAGAGGCAAGAAGGCGACGCCGCGTCGGGTGAGCCAGTCGAAGATCAGCTCGGTCGATCGCTCGACGTAGGTTCGGGCCCAGCGGCGGGGCCACTCGTCCCCCTCACCGAAATCGGCAAAGCTCTTCCAGTCCGACCACGCGAGCTCTGGGCTGTCGTCGAAACCGAGCTTTCGTTGGTACGGCGTGTCGACGAACATCACACCGCCGAAAGACCGCCTGGCGAGGCCGCCGAGCCGGTCCTCCGTGTCGCGATCGAGGATCAAAACCCTCAGGCCCCGATCCAGCAGCTCGTGTGCCGTGACGAGCCCTGCGAGCCCCCCTCCGGCGATGGCCACGTCAGATTGGAAACGTGCGATTGACATTGCTCCGAAATAGTACCCGTTCGGGCGCCGGAATCCGCATTTCGAATTTCGAATTTCGGATTCCCTGTCCACCCGCCCAACACAATCGAATTGTAGGCGGGTCCTTCAGGGTGCGAGAGACGAGCCTTCCAGACGCGATGGCTAGCCCTGAAAGACGCACCTGCAGTGGAACTGCCCGGGTTACTGCGGGAGGCCGTTCAGACAGCTTCCGACACCTCGGTGTGCTGGACCACCGGCTCCGGTCGGTGCTTCTTCCGACACCACCTGGGTTCGTCGAGCGCGTGGAAGGCGCTGACCTCGGCTCCCCAGAAACCGAGTTTGAAGAAGGCGCGAATCAACATCACGGTCTGCTGGGCGACCAGAAGAATGACGATCGCGAGCGCGGTCCCGGGCGTCCACAGCGATCGGATGAGCGCGTAAATCGCGTGCAGGGCGACTGGTAACAGGAGGAAGACGAGGTAGAGCGGGATGAAGAGCCCGGGCCGGCGGATCACCGTCCACCAGCCGCGGAAGAAGCCCTTCAGCATGGACCGATCGTCGTGTCGCGCGGCAGAAACGCGAGACAGATCGGCGGCAAGATCGAACGGCGACCACAACAGGATGAACACCGTGAAGGCAGCCAGTAAGCCCACGATGTCGTACCACCCATTCGCCTGCGTCTCGGCGAGCTTGAAGAAACCCTTGCGCAGGGCCACGGATCCGGCGCCGATGATGAGAGTCACGACCAACAGCGCACCGGCCGTTCTCAGGAAGCTGAAATAGTTGCGTCTGATGCCGACCCAGAATGGGCTTTCGTGTGGCCGCTCGAGCAGGGTCTCGACAATGCCCGCGGACAGCGCGACCTGCAGGAACAGGGTCAGCACGGCCATCACCACCAGACCGACCGTCACGATGGTGCTCAGTGCATCGTCAGGTGAGTCCCGGAACTCGGAGAACACGACGAACCAGTCTCCGGCGAGTACGCGATCGGAGAACAGCGAGCGTTCGATGGGGGACAGGTTGGCTCCCGCGATCAGCCCGATGACGAGCGCCGGGACGAGCGGCACCAGCCAGAGGGCAAGCACGAGCTTCTTGTGCCGGCAGGCGATGCGAAAACCGTGTCGTGCGATTTTGGTGGCTTGCATGTTTCACCCCACCATCGCTGTCAGCTGCAGCGCGTTCTGAAGCCAGAATATGAGATGGGTGATCATCTTGGCGACCGGCTTCCTATTCTTTTCAAGGCGACGTGAATTGTTGATCTGATCGACGTCGAGCACCATGAGGTGGTCGGGGTCGACCTCGGCCGAGACGAGCTTCGACGGACGCACCTCCAGGTACTTTTTCCAGCGACTTCTTCCGTCCCAGTGGTGGCGGATGGACTCACCATCCTCGAAGACGAGCTCGATGGTGACCGGGTGGATGAACTCGCCGCGGCGCTCGACCGTGATCTCGGTACGGTACATCGCGTCTTCGTCGACCTTCTCGTCGGTGTCGTCCGCGGCCTCGGAAGTGTCTTCATCCTCAGTTTCAAGCTGGTGTCGATCGGCAACTCCGAGCAGGGTCTTCTGACCGTCCTCGGCCCAGAACCAGCCGCGCGGGTCCTTGACCTTTCGCGAACGCGCTGTGCGGATGCGATAGTCGAGGTCGCGATCGGTGTGGAACGCCTGATCGAAAAACCAACCGATATCCTCGTTCGCCTCGTCGAGCATGATGCGCTTGAAGTCTTCGGTCGATGGGTGGCGGAAGCGCCAGGACTGGAAGAACCGCCGCATGGCGCGGGAAAAGGTCTCCTTGCCCATGAGATTCTGCAGGTGGAGGAGGGTGACTGCAGGCCTCGCATAGCTGTTGAGGCCGTAACTCCCGCCGGACCGAAAGGCCCACGAAGGTGTGACGATCGGGTCACTGTAATGCCCGTCGCCAAGCTGCAAGCGGTCGAGCTCGAAGGAGGTGGCCCTGAGGCCGAAAAACTGAATCATGTACTGGTAGTTTTCATCGACGACAATGGCCTCGTAGAACGAGTTCATGCCCTCGTCGATCCAGGATTCCTCGAACTCGTTCGATGCGATCATGCCCTGGAAGAAGTTGTGGCCGAACTCGTGGATCGTGACGGACTCCGCGGCCAGCACCTCGTCGAATCCGGGGATGCCGAGAACGGGATGCGTGCCGAGCGTGATGAAGGTCGGATACTCCATACCTCCCGCACCCATACCGCCGCGGGGTGGGTCGACCATCGTCAGGGTCTGGTAAGGGTAGGCGCCCAGCGGCAGTCCGTAGCCCCGGATGGCGGCCTTTGCGGCCTCCATGTAGCGATCGGCCTGGGCCCTATGGGCGGGCTGCAGCAGGAGCCGGATGTCGACCGGCTGCAGGCGCAGCTCTTCGGGCGGTACTCC
>JAJDNM010000083.1 GCA_022340665.1 Acidobacteriota bacterium
CGCCGCACGGTGGGCCACAGTCAGAAGCCATGCTCTTGGATTCCTGATATTCGAAAGTCGCCGACCCTGCTCGACCAGTCGCACGAAGACATCCTGAACGACGTCGGACGCATCCTCCGACGAGCCAGTGCGCCACAGCGCCAGCCCGTAGAGCTGGTGAGAGGCTTCGTCGTAAAGCGTCTCGAGGGAATCCAACCGCCCTGCGGCGATATCCGCAAAGAGCCCACGCCAGTCCTCTTTGACATGGCGGGACGAGGTTTCAACCACGGTCGGAGACGTCAACAGGTCGTTGCTCACAGCTTCCACACTATCTCAGACGTCCCACCCGACGCCTTTTGTCAATCGACCCCGCAAGGAGATTCCGAATTCCGAATTCAATACTCTCCTCCTGCTACGATGCCTCGGTGATCATCACAGTGATTCTCGCTTCGATCATGGCCGGTGCGGTCTTCAGCCTGCTCCATGCGATCAGGGTCGGCGACCGGCCGCTGGAAGTGTTCTCGAAAAGCGCGGCCTCGGTCGCATTCGTCGCCCTCGGCTTCGCCCGTTGGTCTGCCGGTGACCCTGTAGACACCTGGATGATCGCGGCGCTCACACTCTGCGCAGTGGGAGATTTCTGCCTTCTGTGGGACAGGTCTTTCGATGTTGGTCTGATCGCCTTTCTCCTCGGCCACGTCGCTTACGTGGCCGGATTCACCCTCGCCCTCCCGATCGGTGGATGGCCACTCCTCACTCTGGTTCCTTTGGTTGCAGCCGGAGCCTTCGCCTCGAGGTGGTTATGGCCCCACCTCGGTAGCAAACGCATGCCTATTGTGATCTACCTGATCGTCATATCGATTATGGTCTGGGGGGGCCTATCGACCTTCTTGAGAGGTGTTCTACCCTGGACGGCGGCCGTCGGGGCGGTCCTTTTTTATCTCTCGGATCTCGCGGTCGCCCGCCATCGGTTCGTGCGCGAATCTTTCCTCAACCGAGCCATCGGTCTTCCCGTCTACTTCTCTGGCCAAATCCTCCTTGCCATGACCGTTGGAGCGGGTTAGCCTCGCCATCGCGCGGAGGAAACTCATGAAGTCTGGCATCGCATTTCTTCTTATTGTCGTGGTTTCGATCGCCAGCATGGCGGTTGCACAGGCCACCTGGAGCGGACACACGAGCGCCGGTGAGTACGCCTTTGCGCGTGGAGATGTCACCCGCGCCAAGGCCGAGTTCCAGGCCGCGCTCGACATCGCCCAGGGATTTCCTCCCGGTGACCGGAGGCTGGAGACCAGCCTGGAAAACCTCGCGCGGCTGTATGAGCATCAATCGGAGTTCGACCAGGCTCAGCCGCTGTACCAGCTCCTGTTGGTTGCACAGGAGAATCGTCTCGGTATGGACGATCCCGGGTTGCTCGGCACGCTCTTCGCCGTCGCCCGTGTCAGTCAACCGACCGGCGACCTGCCGACAGTCGTTGACAGCCTTGAACGGTACGCCGCGATCGCCGATGCGAGCGGTAAGGCAGATCCGAGGAAACACTGGCAGGCGATGCAGATGCTCGCTCGCATGGAAACCGTTCAGGAGAAGCCGGAACGGGCTCTCGACTGGCAACGCCGGACGAGGGACGCCATTACAGAAGATCCCGGCGCGACGGCCGAGGAGCGCGCGATGGTGCTCGTGTCGCTGGCGGAAATGGAGCTGAACGCGGGCCACGGACCGGAGGCCGAGCGCGCATACCTCGAGATCGCGGAGATCCGCGAAGAGGAGGGCGAAAGCGATGCCCTTCCGCGGACGATGGCGGCGGGCGCGGACATCGCCCTCGCATCGGGTGAACTCGATACGGCCGAAAGCCTCGCCATGCGGGCGCTCGACGCATCACCGGACGCCGAATCCGAACTCCTGGCGCGCAGGGTTCTCGCCGACATCAGCTGGATCCAGGTCAATCGCGGCACGAACGACATGGAAATGCTCCTGGCCGCCGCAAAGGACAGTGAGGACCTGGTCCGGGCACGTGACCGCCTGCAATCACTCGCCCTCCTGCAAGATCCGCCAACGGCGGAGATTCTGTCCCGGATGGCTCAGGTCGAAGCTCTACGCGGTCAACCTGCATCCGCGGCCGATTGGCAGCGCCGTCTCGTCGAGGCTCTGCCGGCCGACTCCAGGATGGAGGCCCAGGTCAATCTCGTACCACTCCTGGGCGCAGCGGGTCTCTGGCATGAAGCACTGGCGATCAACGGAGCCCAGCTCGCCGAGCTCGAATCGCGCTACGGACCTTCTGACCGTCGATTGTTGCCGCTGCTCGGACAACGCCTGGGACTACTCGAGGGGGCGGGTCAGAAAAAGGAAGCGAAGAAGGTCAGGAAGCGGATGAAAAAAATCTCGCGCTGATCCACCCTCCCAACCAGCCCAACGCGCACTTGGAATTCTCAATGTTGAATCCCCAACAACCGATCCCGGTTGCTGAGGGTGCGGGTGGGAAATTCGCAATTCGAAATTCGCAATTCGAAATGCTCCCCTGACTTGCCCCGGATTTTCTCATCAGCGATGATGGCGCCATGAAGCACCGTTTACCACCCGGAAAAGTCCCCTGGGAAATTGTCGCCGACCTGCTTGCAGGTGATCTTCCTCCCGAGGTCAAGCTCGGGCCGGCTGCGGGGGAGGACGCAGCCCTGGTCGAGATCGGCGACGAACTCTGGGCGATCGCCACGGATCCGATCTCCTTCACCGCCACTGACGCCGGCCGACTGGCGGTTTTCGTCAATGCCAACGACGTCGCCGTACGTGGAGCGAAACCTCGGTACTTCCTCGCGGTGGGACTGATCGCGCCGAGCGAAGCGTCGTCGGAACGCGTCTCGGATCTCCTTGGTCAGGTGCGCGCAGCGTGCGACGAGGTCGGCTGCTCACTGATCGGCGGACACACCGAGGTCACCCCCGGTCTCCCACACAGCATGGTCGTGGGTACGATGCTCGGACGGGTCGAAGGCGTTCCTTTGACCACCGGCGGCCTGCGTGAGGGGGACTTTCTGGGCATGACCCGCTTCGCCGGCCTCGAGGGAACCGCCATCCTCCTTGCCGAACATGGTGACAGCTGGCGATCAACGCTGGATTCTGCCCCGATTTCCGCGATGGAAGAAAGCCCTGGAAACAGCTGTTTGCTGGTCGCACCCGAAGCGTTACTGGCTGCCTCCTGCAGTGGCGTCACGGCCCTGCACGACGTCACCGAAGGCGGTGTTGGCGAGGCGCTTCATGAAATGGCGGTCGCATCCGGACTCGACATCCGTATCGACAGTGCGGCAATCCCGGTGCTCCCGGTGACCCGGGCCATCTGCGAGGACCTCGGAATCGACCCTCTGGGATTGATCGGCTCCGGTTCGATTCTCGTCGGATGTGAGAAAAAATCCCGGTCCCGGGTGGAGGCCGCCTTCGAAGAGGCAGGCGTGCCGTTCAGCTGGATCGGTCGCGCTCGGGCACCCAGTGAATCACCCCGATCGAGCCTGTCCCGTTTTCCCAGGGACGAGCTGCTCAAGGCCCATGTGATGGACACCATACGAGCCGTGATCTTCGACATGGACGGCACCCTGATCGACTCGCGCTATGACTGGCCGCAGATCCGCCGGAGTCTCGGCGTCACCGGCTCGTCGATCATCGATGATCTCAACGGTTTGCCCGAGCCCCAGCGATCACGAAAATGGGCGGATCTCGAGGAGACTGAAAGGGCCGCCAGCGAGAGCGCGATACTCCATGAGGGCGCGCGAGAACTCCTCATGTTGCTCGCCGAGAAGGGCCTCTCCACCGCCCTCGTGACCAACAACAGCGAGCCCAACACACGGCACCTACTCGACCGATTCGGGCTTCGTTTCGACATCGTCCTGACGCGGGACTCAGGGCTCTGGAAGCCGTCTGGAGCGCCGATTGCCGAAGCGGTGAGGCGCCTCGGGGTTTCACCGGGCTTTTGTCTCGGAGTCGGCGACTCGCGCTATGACCTGCTCGCTGCGCGGGAGGCCGAGCTTTCGGCCGTCTGCCTCCTTCACGACGGCGCGAGGGGTGACAGCCTCGAGGCAGACCTCGCCTTCGTCGACATCCCGGCGTTCGTGCGGTACCTGCGGGTCGTCTTACCCTAGCGATATTCGATGCCAGATACTGGTCGCTCGATGCTCGATGCTGGATGCTGGATACACACAGAGGACGACTGACTCTCGGTTGGGCGGGGGGATCGAGTATCCAGTATCGAGCATCCACTGAATGGGCGGATCCGCGCTACTCGGCTTCAGTTTCCTCCAGTGCCGATTTGAGCTCGCGCAGTTTTCCTTGGATCGACCGCACATTCTCCGGGCCCATGCGCAGCAGCTGCCGCTGGGCACTTGAGAGGGCCTCGAGCTCATTATCGGCCCAGGCGTAGGTAACGACCAGCTGCTCGACCTGCTCTGTGCCTCTCAACACCGGCGCCGCCAACAGATGGTCGATCGCCCGTGCCAGGCGTCTGTCGAAATCCGCGTTGGCCGGGCTGATCTCGGCGTATGCATCGTCAATGAGTGGCTCGAGCTCGTGGTAGAGCACAACGGCGCCCTCGGTATCGAGGGCATCGAAGACGTCCGCGACAACATCGTAACGGTGGTAGGTGTCAGGCTCTATGACCAGGACTCCGTTGGGCTTTTCATCGACCTCGAAACCACCCTTGGGGCGCATGAAATCGAGATGTTCCCGCGGGCTGACACCTGATGCGATGTTGTCGACCGAAGCGACGAACCTCCGGATCAAATCTTCATTGACGAGCCACGCTGCGAGCTTGGGATGAGAGGAGAGCTCGGTGGTCAGCTCGCGCACTACCGCGTCGCTGGTGGCCAGAGTGGTGCCACTCAGACGAACGGACAACCGTTCCTCGAGAGTCGGAGTCGGCTCCGGCACGGGCGTTGGCGTGGCGAAAGACACGGTCTCCACGGGCTCCTCTGCTCTATCCCGACTGAAATACCACCACCCGAGTGCTGCAGCCACGATAACGACCAGAGCGACAAAGATAGCGATGATGGTACGGTTCTGTTCTGCCATGGATGCCTCCGGACTCAAGGATACACCCGACCCACCCAACCGCCCGACACCAAATGCTGGATGCTAGATGCTGGATGCTGGATGCTGGATGCTGGATGCTAGATGCTGGATGCTGGATGCTGGATGCGTGTGAATGGTGACGCTGACAGCTGTGATGTGGGGCCGACAGCTCAACGAAATTGTGAGCTAGAACCCTTCCAGCACGGCCGTCACCAGCGCACTCGAGAATTCCTTCGACAGCTCCGTCATGGCGACGTTCTGCTTGTCGAAATAGTCCACCGCCACAGGATCGACAGCGTACGAGGTGCGGCGCGAAAAGGCCTTGTCCTCCCAAAGGATTTCCGGCTCTTCCCCGCGCACGTCTTGCAGCTGTACGACGGCCTGCAGGCTCATCTGGTACTCGTTCGCACGGCCCTGTTCGTCGTAGGACACAGGAATTACGGCCAGCCGCTGGATAGTGCCAGACAGGATCACGTCTGCCTGCGACGGATCATCGACAAGGCGGAGTCTGCGCCGGCGCACCCACTCCAGTGTCAATGCCTCCATCAACCTCTGATCCATTTCCACCCACCTGGTTTGGTTCTCGAAGTTCTCCACGTGGAGCGTTTCAATTTCCTCCGGTAGGAACGACGTCGTTCCTACGAGGTGATAACCACACGACGTCAGCTCGGCCGCCACAAACAATGTTACGAGAAGACGCGGCAAGAACTTCACTGGGGCACGTTAGCACAAGATTCGGCCCGAGACCTGAGGCCTGGGGCTTGAGACTTGACGCCGTGTTGGCGCGATCAAGCTTGCATGCCCTCGGCTCGCAGGTCCCAAGCCTCAAGCCCTGCGGATCGTGGCCACGCTGTCATTTTTTGCTCCGATACCCGGCTCGAAGCTTGCGGATCTCTTCCATGCGCTCGGCGATGCGGCTTTCCCAGCCGTACCCGGTCGGGAAATAGAAACGTGTCCCGACCAAATCCTCCGGAAGACACTCGAGGTCCGCAACAGCCCCGTCCTCGTCGTGCGCGTATTTGTAGCCCTCGCCATATCCCGCATCTTTCATCAGGGTGGTCGGCGCATTTCGAATCGACATCGGAATGGCGAGACCAGGTCGATGGGCAACCTCCCGCTTGACCCTGCCGTAGGCCTTATAGAGGGCGTTCGATTTCGCGGCCAGGCATAGGTAGACGGCCGCTTGGGCGAGTGCGAGCTCGCACTCGGGCATGCCGATGTGGTCGACAGCCTGCGCCACCGCCGCCACCTGTTGCAGGGCTCTCGGGTCCGCCATCCCGACGTCCTCCGACGCCATGCGCAGCATCCGCCGAACGACAAATCTCGGATCGGCACCACCCTCGAGCATTCGGGCAAGCCAGTAGAGAGCCGCGTCGACGTCGGAGTTCCTCACCGCCTTATGGAGAGCAGAAATGAGGTTGTAATGCTCCTCGCCACCCTTGTCGTAGACCGCGACCACATTCTGCGCCACCCGCTCGACGAGCTCGGTATCTACAGCCGTCAGTCCATCCGATAACGCCACTGTCACAGCGAGCTCGAGGTGGTTGAGGGCCTGGCGTGCGTCACCGGCTGCAACCGTCGCGATCAGCTCCAGTGCATTGGGCTCTATTTCGGGCGCGATATTACCCAGGCCTCGATCTCCGTCATCAAGCGCCGAGTGGAGAATCTCGACGAGCTGGACCGGCTTCAGCGGATCGAGGATGTACACTTTGACCCGTGACAACAAAGCGCGATTGAGCTCGAAAGACGGGTTTTCGGTGGTGGCGCCAATGAGCACAATGTCCCCCGCCTCGACGTAGGGCAGGAACGCATCCTGTTGAGCACGGTTGAAACGGTGGATTTCGTCGACGAAAAGCACCGTTCGACGCCCCTCGGAGCGACGAAGTCCACGGGCCGCTGACATCACCGACCGCGCTTCTCTGACACCCGAAAGAACAGCCGAAAAAGTCACCATCTCGGCACCGGCGGCTTCGGCGAGAAGCCTGGCGATCGTCGTCTTTCCGCTGCCTGGCGGTCCCCAAAAAACCACTGACGGCAACTCTCCGTCAACCAGCAGCGACCGGATGACCCCGCTTTTGCCGACCAGCGCCTCCTGCCCAACGACCGCGTCGAGATTTTTCGGCCTCATGCGTTCGGCGAGCGGGCCGATCGAAGGGTCATCCGGGAAGAGTGGCGGCTGACCCATCTCTCACACGGGCCCACCGGTCAGCGAGGCCGCCCGTTCGAGGTCGAGCATGCGAACGAAGGCTGTCATCAGTGTGGGCCCCACAGTAACGGCGCCATGCTCGCGCAAAACGCACGCCTTGGCCAATCTCAACGCGGCAGCAGTCGATTCTGCGAGGGCCCGCGAGCCCTCCGGATGATGGGGAACCGCGAAAATCGCGCCAACCATCCTGCCGCGATCTTCGAGCCGCCTCCACACCGGGAGCTTTCCCTGGGCATCGAGCTGCAGCAGCCGGGGCGGGTGGGCGTGGACTACCGCTCCAATGTCCGGTACCCCTCGATAAAGCTCGAGGTGAAGCCTCGCCTCAGAGCTGGCCGCAGGGGGGAGGGCATCCGACTCGAGTGCAACCTCCACCAGATCCTGCGGTTGCAGGTTTCCGAGTTCGGACCCGGTCGAGGTCATCAGACACCGACTCTCTGCGAGCCGAATCGAGAGATTACCCTCGCTCTCTCGAACCAGTCCAGCGTCGGCGAGGCGTCGTCCTACCTCGATGAGTATTGTGCGAGGGTCAGCGAGGTTCATGCTGTTCGGCACTCAGCCGTATCCGGCACTCCTCGCTACACAGGAAGCGGTCTTCACCGTTCGCCAGCGCTCTCCCGGCCGGCACGAAGGTCCCGCAAACAGCGCACTCCACAAGCTCTTCGACTGTGTTTCCCCCGTCCCCACTCGCCCATTGCCGTCGACGGCGCCGGGCTTCGGGCGAGAAACGGCTGAAGCTGTCCGCTCCCGGCGCCTTTTCGGACAGCCGTCGACCGATCGTGGCGAGGATACGCCACACGACGAGGAGCACAATGACGACCAGCAGGATGCGTTGCATGAGACCGTTCCAAGGGGAAGAGTATAAACCCTCGAATTCGGAATTCAGAATTCCGGAGGCGTCAGCCGCCGAAGACTTCCTTTTCCAGGCCGGAAAGATCCGGGATTCCAGAATTGCTTTCCTTGAGTTCCAGGAGTGCTCGCAGCGTCTCTGCCGCCAAATCGTGGTCGTGCAGATCGAATTGGTATACGACGACCTTGTTGTACAACGCCTGCCAGTGGTCAGGATCAGCGGCGAGGGCCTGATCGAGCAGATCGATGCTTTTCTGAGGCTGGCCGAGGTTCCGGTAGACGACTGCGAGGTCGGTCATGACATTTGCATCACCTGGCTGCGCAGCAAGCGACTTTTCGTACCACTCTCTGGCATCCGGCCATCGGTTGGCATCGAAATAGAGATTACCCAAGGCAGCCAACAACCCTGCATCATCGGGATTGTCGGCGAGAAGCGCCTCGACCTCTGCCACCCGCTGTCGCAGCTGCTGTGCGTCGGCACCAGTGGAGGAATCCAGAGGTGGGTGGCCGTCCGGCAGCCCCTCGGCCTGCGACCCAGCCTGGGGGTTGAGGCCCAACCTGACGGCCTTCGCAGGGGGTATCGGCTGGCGTTCGGCCAGCACGTAGCCAATCACGAGACCGATCATCAAGCCGATGATGAGTGTGAGCCATGGATTTCGGTGCATGCTCGGGATCCTCCATTCCGATTCGCAAACGCCCGGGCTGGGAGCCGGAACAATAGCACGACTCGCCGTGCTAGCCCGAATTACTCATGAGGTTTCGTCGCGAGGGCGACGAGGCGCCGAGCCCGGTGGGGTTTCCGACCCGAGGGGCGCGGAGGCGTACTCGATGGTACGTCGAGAACCCCGAGGTGAGAAAAAACCGCCGGGTGCGGTGCATCGTCGTCCGCAGTAGAGACCTCATGAGAATTCCGGGCTACTCGCCCTCGACGATCCTGGTCGCAGTCCAACTACCCATCGCCGGGAGGCCGCTCGCGAGCTGAGTCGCCTCCCAATTGCCCTGCAGCCGGGCATTTCTGCCGTGCCCGACAAGACGACCGTAGAAGATCGCCGCAAACCCGTACTGGGAGTCGATTCTCTCGAGCCTCACCTTACCGGCGACAAAAGTCCCCCGGAACGAGCCGTTGAATCCCCCGGACAACGAATAGGTTCCACTCACAAGGGTGCCCTGTTGTTGGAGGTAGGCGACTCCCTCCTGGCCCGGTTCAACAACCAGCTGCCAGCTGCCTGCAAGAGGCGCACTCGCCTCGCCGATCCCGGCCGCCAGACGCTGCACCTCGGCCTCGATCGCGGCGATCATCGACCGATTTTCGAGCATTGCGCCCCGCTGTTGTTGCATCTCTGTCAGAATCGCCAGAACCTCCGCCTCCGTCTTTCGAAGATCTGCGTCATGCAGTCGAAGACTCTCGACGGACTCGCCCTGCCGTTGGGCGTCAAGAAGATTGCCGGTTTGCTGCTCGAATCGGGACCAGATCGCACGGAGCTCCTCGCGTGTCTCGACGAGGTCACCGAGCTGGGTGTCCAACAGTGACTCTCGGATCGTAACCTGTTCGCGCAGGCTGGCACCGACCTGACCACCAACCACATTCGGCAGAATGACAATCGCGGCGATTGCGAGAATAGCGGCTCGTTTCATGACTCGCTCCCTTTCGAACCTCCGTGACAGAGCCCGCCCGAAGCAGCGATGCCGAGTCGGCCCCTCACGAACCCTCAAACCTGTTCACGACCGCGGTACCGACGAGGTCGCTCCATACGTTGGTAGCGGTGCGCATCATGTCAAGGACGCGATCGACCGCGATGATCGTGCCAATGCCCTCGAGCGGCAACCCAACCGCCTGAAGCACCACGACGAGCATCACCAGACCGGCCATGGGGATGCCGGCAGCACCAACCGAGGCAAGTAACGCCGTCAACAGAACCAGAGCCTGTTGATGGAGTTCGAGCCCCACTCCATACATTTGGGCGATGGTCAATGCCGCAACCGCCTCGTAGAGCGCGGTTCCATCCATATTGACCGTGGCACCAAGGGGCAGTACAAAGCTCGTCACTCCACGGCGATTGCCAGCCTTTTCCGAGCAATCCATGCTCAAGGGCAGGGTAGCCGATGACGAGGCGGTGGAAAAGGCGGTGGCAACCGCCGGCGCCATTCGCCTGCCGTACTCGAGCGGATTCCGTGCACCGAGTATGAGGAGAATCAGCGGCAGGGTCACCATCGCGTGAACCAAGAGACCGACCCCAACCGTCACGAAGTAGTATCGCAGGTCCCAGATGATGCCGGGTCCGCTACGTGCGACCTCGCGAGCCAGCAGGGCGAAGATCCCGACCGGCGCGAGTCTTACGATGGCCAGGGTCAAAGCCTGGATCACTTCGAGCACGCCGTCCACCAACCGTTGTACGGCGTCCACGTTGGGTCCGTTGAGACGCGTCAAGAAAAGCCCGAAAAGGAGTGCAAAGACGATGACGGGAAGCACCTCTCCGGCAGCCATCGCCGAGATGACGTTGTCCGGCACCATCCTCAAAAGAAAATCCGGCAGCGACGATGACGTCGTGGAAAAGCCCTCAGGCAGGTCTCGAGCGGTCGCGAAATCGAGATGAACGCCCGGTCTTATGACATTGACGAGCGCCATGCCGACAACGATCGCAAGGGTCGTGGATACTGTGTAGTAGAGCACCGTTCGGATGCCGACCCGGCCCACCGACCGGGCGCTGCCGAGGCTTGCCACACCACTGACAAGTGAAGTGAAGATGAGTGGAATGATGATCATCTTCAGGAGCCTGAGAAACAGATCGCCGATGAAACCGATGTTTTCCGCGGCTGCAGGAACCAACCAGCCGAAAGCCACACCGGCCACCAGGGCGATGAGTACCTGCCAGTGGAGCTTGAAGAACCAGGATTTCGACTTCGAGTTGTCGTCGGCCATCAATCCTCCGTGAACCGTCGCGGGTCAGAATAACATCACGGAGGAGCACACAAGCGAAGGCACTCAGCTACAAGCTGATGGCTTCAATCATCATCCTGCTTCACGACGTGTCCAAGAGCGTCCTCGACCTGTTCTTCGACCTTGCCGGCATCACGTTTTTCGACTTCGGCCACTTCGTTGACCAGGAGCTGCCTGGCATGGTCGTACATTTTCCGCTCGCGAAAGCTGAGGGTCTTTCGGCCGGCGACCTCTGCAAGACACAGCAGCACATCGACGATTTCGTCGAGATCACCGGTCTTGATTCGGTCCAGATTGGCGCGATACCGGTCCTTCCAGTCCTCCGCGTTTTCGCCCTCGGCGGCCCTCAGGCGCTTCATCACCTGTTTGACCTGTTTCTTTTCCGAGAGACGCCTCAGACCGACCCGCTCACAGTTATCGACAGGAACCATCACCTTTGAGTCGGAACCGATCAGTCGAAGGTGATAGCACTTCATCTCGGTACCGGCAAAAACCTCGTTCGAGATTTCCTCGACGACCGAAACGCCTTGGCTGGGGTAGACAACCTTGTCGCCAACCTTGAACTGCACTCGCGCCCCTTTCTTGGACGCTTCAGGTTAACACGGCCACAGAGCGAATACCCTCAGCCGAGCTCCGCACGGCAGTGCGGGCACACCAGCGCCCCGGGACGGATGTCACCGCCGCAGTGTTCGCACGTCACCCTTCTGCTGCTCACTGCTCGCAATGTGATCACCGAAACCGCAACGAACCCCAGCAAAACGAACATTGAAAGCGGAGGCGCAACGAATGCCGTACCTGCGAGCGTCGCGGATGCACCCGCCTCGCTCACTGACGCGAGCTTCCCCGCAGATTCATGGGCGTCTTCTGCAAGATCGCGGAACGGACGTCGCACCTGGTTCCGCAGCCAGTGAACGCCGGCTGCGGTTGTACCGCCGAGGACGCCTGATGCGCCGAGTTGAATCAAGCTGTCGTTGAGGGTGCCGGTCATGGCCGCGAAGCCGATGAATCCTGCAATGATTTTCGGCAGATACGAGGCAACATCCGAGAACCTGCCGAGGTCCGGGTGGGCATCGACGATGATCTCCACGATCACGAGCACGCCGAGGATGGCCATCACAGCCGGATCGGCGATCCACGCGAAACGTTCAGAGAGCTCGAAGTATGACGTGTAGTTGAATGCACCGAGGGCGAGCACCGGGATGAAGGCCTTCGCGCCCGCACCCGCCGAGAGCCCGAATGCTGCCATAATTGTCATCAGCGATTCCATTACGATCTCCTTGTCGTTTCCATTGACCCTACGGCGCCTGCATTTTCTCCATAATGCCGGCGACCGACCAACCGAGCAGCGCTGCGGCTGCAACTGCAAGAAGGATCAGCACGATGCTGATCACCGCCAGAGTGATTGGAAGCGCTTTCTCCCAACCCGCGAGCTCTTTCCCCTTCCGTTCTCGTTCCAGGCTCACCGCCGTCGACAGGTGGACGATCGAAGTGAGCAGCGCGAATGTGCCCGCCCCGACTGCAACCCCTGCAACCGGAACGGTCATTGCTCCGTACCCGGGCAGACCGATCCAAAGAAATGCAAACCGGCCCAACCAACGATTGAGAAGTCGCCGCACTGGCCTCAGCAGCCGCTGCGCATCCCTGACCAGCACGATACGCACGATCACCAGATGTGCGGCCACCACCAAGGGGACCACAGCCAACGCACCGATATGCACGAACGGCATCACAATCGCGACGACCGCGACCAGAGGCGTCCCCCACATGAGTAAACGACGGTAGGTGGCGGTTTGTTCCTGTTGAACTCTCACAAAACGCAACTCGAGCGCTTCCGAATTCGCATCGGTTCCGAGATTCCGCCCGCAGTGAGGACACGCTTCGAGAGCCTGGCGAGCCGGAAGCTTCTCAAGGCACCAGGGACACGATTTCGCCATCGGCCGAGTATACGCACACGCAACAGTAGAATTCGGAATTCAGAATTCGGAATTCGGAATTACCCTCCGCCCAACCGTGGATTTCGAAATTCGAACTTGAACTCCCGCCCAGCTTCTCGTTTTCCACTGTGCGGCCTCGGGGCAAAAATGATGGAACGTTCGAACGTTTTAACGTGAAACGTTCAAACGTTTCAAGATCATCTCCGCGGCATAATCGATCTCCTCGTCGGTCGTGAAGCGACCCACCGAGAACCGGATGGTCGCTGCCGCGAGTTCGGGATCGACGCCCATCGCCTGCAGCACGTGCGACACCGTTGCCGAACCCGCATGGCAGGCAGCACCGGCCGACGCCGCGAGATCGTCGGCGAGACTTTCCAACATTTCTTCCGCCAAAGAACCCGGAAAACCCACACTCGAAGTGTTCGGTAGCCGGTACTCGGGGTGACCGTGCTCGACAATGTCCCCGCGCCCCTCCCGCAGCCTCTCGACCAGCCGATCTCGGAGATCGGCCATTCGATCCCTTTCTGCCGCGGCCTCCCTTCGGGCCAGCTCGCAGGCGGTCCCGAGGCCAATCGCGAGGAGGACGCTCTCTGTGCCAGCTCGGCGGCCATTCTCGTGGCCGGCGCCGCGTATCTGTGGTTCGATTCGCAGGCCCTCACGGATGAACAGCGCGCCCACCCCTTTGGGCGCGTACAGCTTGTGGCCGGCAACCGATAACAGATCGACACCAAGATCGTTCACATCCACCGGCATCTTTCCGACCGCCTGGGCAGCGTCGACATGGAGCACCACACGCTGGTCGCGGCAGAGTTCCGATACTTCCGCCACCGGTTGCAGCGTTCCGACTTCGTTGTTGGCCAACATCAGTGATACCAGCACGGTGTCGTCACGCAAGGCGGCCCTCACGTTCTCGGGATCGACCAGGCCGAACCGATCGACCCCGACGATCGTGAGAGTGATCCGGCCCTCCATCTCGAGGGCCAGCACCACCTCGAGCACCGCAGGATGCTCAATGGCAGACGTAATGACATGGCCACCCCCGCGAGCTTCGACCAGGCCACGGATAGCCAGGTTGTTCGATTCCGAGCCACCCGAGGTGAAAACCATTTCGGATGGTCGGCAGGCGAGACATTCTGCGACCTGTTCGCGAGCACTCTCGAGTGCTGCCTTTGCTCTGCGCCCTTCAGCGTGGGTCGAGGAGGGGTTTCCGTGACCACCGGAAAGAAACGGCCCCATGGCTTCGGCCACTCGAGGATCGATCGGTGTGGTCGCGTTGTAGTCGAGGTAGATGAAGCTCACGTTGAGAGTGTAGCCTGTCGCGAGTTCGCCCAACGAAATCCGATCCCCATCCCGATTCCAACGTTGAATTCCATTCTCGAGAGCGGGAGCGGGATCGGGTTCGGGATCTTCATTATCGCCCTGCTGCGACCGATGCGTTGCAGATCACAGACAACACCGCTACCATGCCGTGGCGCACCAGCTAACGGTGCGCACACCACGCCAAAAAACTCCGCTGGAGGTCCATCATGGCCAATGGAATCGTCCCCGTCCCACCGCCAGTCAACGATCCGATCCGATCCTATGCCCCCGGCTCACCAGAAAAGGCCTCTCTCAAGGCCAAGATTGAAGAAATGCTGAGCCAGGAGATCGAGATCCCGCTGATCATCGGCGGCAAGGAGGTGCGCACCGGCGACACGGCCACTGCCGTATGCCCGCACGATCACAAGCACGTGCTCGGTACCTACCACAAGGCCGGTGAAAAAGAGGTCCAGATGGCCATCGAGGCCGCGGCCGAGGCCTGGAAGGAGTGGTCGGAGACCCCGTGGGAACACCGCGCGGCGGTGATGCTCAAGGCCGCTGAGTTGCTGCAGGGGCCGTGGCGTGACCGGCTCAACGCCGCCTGTATGCTCAATCAATCGAAAAATGTCTTCCAGGCGGAGATCGATTCCGCCTGCGAGCTGGTGGATTTCTGGCGCTTCAACCCCTACTACATGCGCTTCATTTTTGAACAGCAGCCGGAGTCGATGCTCGGCCACTGGGACCAGGTCGAGTACCGGGCGTTGGAGGGATTCGTCTTCGCCGTCACGCCTTTCAACTTCGCCTCTATCGCCGGCAACCTACCGACAGCGCCCGCGTTGATGGGCAACACGGTGCTCTGGAAGCCGGCCTCGTCGGCGGTCTTCACTGGGTGGCACCTGATGAAGCTGATGGAGGCCGCCGGCTTCCCGCCCGGGGTCATCAATTTTGTTCCGGGCTCCGGCGGTCAGGTCGGTAACCCGGTGATGGCGAGCCCGCATCTGGCCGGCATCCACTTCACCGGATCCACGCCGGTCTTCCAGGGCATGTGGAAGTCGATCGGCGACAATATCGCCAACTACCGAACCTACCCACGTATCGTAGGCGAGACCGGAGGCAAAGATTTCATCTTCGCCCACGCATCCGCCGACCTCGAGGCTCTGGCCACCGCCATGGTGCGCGGCGCCTTCGAGTACCAGGGCCAGAAGTGCTCGGCCGCCTCGCGCGCCTACATTCCGAGATCGATCTGGCCGCAGGTCAAGGAGCTCACAGTCGGACAGATCTCCGAGATCAAGGTAGGCCCACCGACCGATTTTAGGAATTTCTTCAACGCGGTCATCGACGCCGGCGCCTTCCGTGACATCGCCGCTTACGTCCAGCACGCCATCGACTCGCCCGATGCCGAGATCCTGTGCGGCGGCGAGTGGGACGACTCCGAGGGCTACTACATCCAGCCGACTGTGGTCGAGACCACCGACCCGCATTTCAAGCTCATGGAGGAAGAGATCTTCGGACCGGTGCTGACGGTCTATGTCTACGAAGACGACGATCTCGACGCCACGCTCAAGCTCTGCGACACGACCTCTCCGTACGCGCTCACCGGCGCCATCTTCGCCGACGACCGTTCTACGATCGTCAAGATGACCGACCGCCTGCGTCACGCCGCCGGCAACTTCTACATCAACGACAAGCCGACCGGCGCCGTCGTTGGCCAGCAGCCCTTCGGCGGCTCCCGCGCCTCCGGCACCAACGACAAGGCGGGCTCCTACCTCAACCTGATCCGCTGGACCTCGCAACGCACGATCAAGGAGAACTTCGTGCCGCCAAAGCACTTCTCGTATCCGTTTATGGGGGAGGAGTGAAACAAGAATTAGGAATGAGGAGTGAGGAACTCGGAATTGCCGCCCGTCCGGTTCCCAGCGGGTAGGAATCGCCGCAACCTGGCCTAAGGAATCCAATGTGACCAGGCGGTGAGGTTGCCCAACTCGAAACCGTCGGCGAAGAGCAGGGTGCGGATGAAATATTCGCCGAAGGCGTAGGGCCCGTAACCGACGGCAACGGAGTCGACGACTGTGTCCGAACTCGTGTCGAGGATCTCCACCGCGTCGGCGGGTGTGTCGACAACATAGAGACGATCACCCAACGGGTGGCCAGAAAGACCGTGCGGTAACCAGAAACCGGGGATCACCTGCGTCTGGGATCCGGTCACGGAGTCTACCACTGCCACCCCGCTGATCGGGACTGAGACGCTCAACCTCTGAAGGCTCACGTAAAGCGTGCCGCCATCCGGGTGTATCGCCAGCGCCGCCGGGAAGTCGGGATCGATGGTGATGCCCTTGGGTTTCGCCTGGACGGGGATTGTGTTGGTGGCAGTCCCGGTCGCGACGTCGAGCACCGACACGTTCGATCCCACGTAGCTCGAAACGTAGACAGTCGAACTGTCCGGGTGCGCCAAAACCCCGTACGGCTCCACGTTCACATCGAGAGGGATCGCGCCCGTCACCGTGAAGGTGGCGGTGTCGATGACCGACACCGTGTCGGCTTCGCTGTTGGCCACAAATACCTTCGATCCGTCGCGCAGGACCGCCAGGCCGCTCGGCCTTTTCCCCACCGCCACTGAGTCAACCGGGGTTTGGGTAGCAACATCGACCAGGTAAACCGTTCCGTCAGATGCGACTCACGTTCCGCTCACCTGGACCTTGGCGCCGTCGGGATGGCAGGCAACGCCGCAGGGGTACGGGATGCCGAGTTCGATGGTGGCGACCACCGTGTCGGTAGCCGCGTCGATGACCGGCGAGCAGTGGTGGCTAGACCTCAGCCATGGTTTCCGCGGTCATAGTCGAGAGAACCAGCCCGAGGCGGCGAAT
>JAJDNM010000084.1 GCA_022340665.1 Acidobacteriota bacterium
AGAAGAACCCGATCACTGACCGTTTGTAACGGACCGTGAGGTCCCTCCGCACCAGATTCCACAGGAGATTGGAGCTGTCGATCAGCTCGCGGATTTCTCTGCGACTGCTGAAGGCGGTGTCGGCTGAGTTGTGCAGGACAGGGTGAGCTGTGAGGGACACCACAAAATGGTACCACGCGAGCCTACCGCCCATTTCAACCATTGGTACGATGGATAAGAGCCATGGAATCAGAACTTCGAGTCTCGGTGATTCCGAGGAACGACCGCGCCGAATGGCACAATCCCACTGCATCGTATGCTGAGGCCCTCAGGTCGCTGAAACGGACCGGGCAACGCCTCGAGAACAGCCAGGCTTGATAGATTCCTCCGTGCACCGATCATGCAACAATATGTCGAGGAGCCTGATCGATTTCCATCAAATCCCTTCTCACCCGCTCAGCTTTGACCCCCGTACCATGACCACGCCTCTCGAATCGTCGCTGCCCGGCCGTTTGCGGATCTTGATGATCGCCACGAAACCCGCCCACCCTCCGGTCGACGGTGGACGCCTCCTCATGTGGAACACGATCAAGGAACTTGCCGCTCAGGGTCATCGAGTCACATTCGTCTCACCGGACCTCGATCTGGGCAAGAACGGAGCCGAGCGGAACCTCCTGAAGTATTGCGCTGCAGTTCACTTGATTCCGGCACGAACGAGAAGTTTTGGACCGAGTCTGATCCGCGCCTTCAGCGCGAATCTGCCGTCGTCTATCGTCAGACACTCGCACTCCGCCGTCAGCGAGCGTGTGGCCGAAATCGTCGCGGAGCGGAATCATGACGTTATTCACGCTGAGCAGATCCACTCCCTGGCCAATCTTCCGGACGCGCCGATACTGCCCCCGGTGGTGTTACGCGCACAGAACGTTGAAAGTCAGCTCTGGCGCATGGTCGCGCGGATCAAACCCCGCCTCGCGTGGTTCGCCCGTCGGGAGGCCCGCCAGATGGCGGCTTTCGAAGCCGAATCGCTCGACCGGGTCGCGTGCACGATCGCACTGACCGGACATGACGGGGCCATCCTCGGCGGTGCCCTCGGGATGACGGCCCGCCGTATTCGAATCATCCCACCTCCCTTTCCATCGACCCTCGGGCACACCGGCCGACCTTTAGAAGGTGATCCGGCGATTGTTCTGGTCGCCGGTGGGTGGCTCCCAAACGTGGATTCGACCAACTGGTTTTTCAGCTCCATCTGGAGGGAAATCCGGGGAAACCTTCCCCTGGCCAGAGTTCACGTGTTCGGTGAACACGCACCAAGAGCGGAGCCTGGAGTCACTTCACATCTTTCCCCCGCAGACAGTAGCGAGATTTTCGGCACCGGGGCGATTCTCGTCGTGCCGCTACGGGTCGCGTCGGGCATCAGGATGAAGATCCTCGAAGCGTGGTCGCGCAAGGTGCCGGTCGTCGCGACGCCTGAAGCCACACGCGGACTTCACGGGTCGGACGGAAGGGAGTTCCTGCTCGCCAACGACGGTCGAGAATTCACGGCTGCAATCCGACGGCTCAGCAGGGACAAGGATCTCAGAAATGTGATTGTCGAAAACGGTGTGTCGGCGCTGATGACGCACTACCAGCCGGCATCCGTGGCCGCGTTGCTGGAGAAGACCTACATCGAAGCCATGGCGCGCGAGACCGGCTTCATTTGAAAACGCTTCGAATGGCGGCAAGATGGCCACGAATTACCGCATCGACGTACGGACGCGAGCCTCTGCGGTGTTGAGCCATCAGCGCTGCGACTCGCAACGAGTTGTACAGGGTATGGGCCACTCCGAGATACATGCGGTAAATTCCGGACTGAAAGGGCAACAGCCGTGTCTGGGTCAGGTTCTCGAGATAGAGCGGTGAGTACTCGGCCGATCCGGTAGCTCCACCCAGTGCATGGGCGCATTGCATTCCCGGTTCATAGACCAGCCGCCATGCCGCGCGACGAAGTCTCAGGCAGAGGTCGACATCCTCGTTGTAGAGGAAATACCGAGGATCGAACCCTCCGACATCGCGCCAGGCGGCTGGTGCAATCGCCATCGCCGTCGCAGGAATGAACCCAACATCGCGCCGGATGGACGCCAGAGTGGCCGAGGTTGCCTGCCACGGGGTACCGGTGGCGAAGTTGATGCCGCCTCCCGCATACCAGAATCGACTCGGGTTGTCAGGTTCCACGATCGGTCCGCCGGCCGCCCCGACACCGACCTCGAGGGCCTGCGCCGCCGCACCGAGAAAACCTCTGCCGAGGGTGGCGTCATTGTTCAGCACGAGGTACATCGAGCACCGACGATCCCGGTCAAGCCACTCGAGGCCAATGTTGGCAGCGGCACCGAACCCCGGGTTGTCCATGCGAACGATGCGCCGCGTGTCACATCCCGGGAGGTCGTCCGACAGATTCCCGGCGTTGTCAACAACGGCCACCCGCCGTTCAACCGCCGACCCCTCGTTCTCGATCGAATGAAGACACGCCAGAGTCGGATCCGGATCCCCGAAATGGACGACCACGATCCCGGCGATCACACTGGAAATTGCCTCATCCATCACGCGCTCGGCACCCAGCCGACGCCTGGTTCGGACTTCGCCGGACGCGTCCCATCCCGGCAATGACCCCCCGGGGTGATCATGCCAGGATGATAGACGATATCCGGTGACGTGGGGGTCGGGATTCGCGAGAACCCATGCCGAAGACTTCCGCTCCGTCGTTTCTGGAACTACCGCGTTAGGAGTTGGTGGACCAGCCAGAATAATTACCGGATTCGAAGTCACCGGTAAACATGGCCGTTTCTTCACTTGATTCTTCGCCACCGGTCGATGCGTGGCCCACCGTCACCGCCGCGGTGTCGAGAGAGCCGCTCTCGAAATCCCACGTCGACACCTCATCTCCCGCTTGAGCGCGAGAGCTATCAGCGTTGCGCCACATCATCGAGGTCGCACCGATGCCGACCACGAGAATGATCGCAGCTGCAGCCGCCAACCAGCGATATCGACGCCGGGCAGGTGGGGCGAAGTTCGAGATCGAGTCTGCCACTGTTCTGTCAACCAGATCGAACGGGTCGCCGCTGAACGTCTCGTTCCACCAGCGAGCACAGATTGGGCACGCTTCACGCACGGCCTCCGCATCCAGCGACCTTACGTCGTCCAGACGACCGCGGGCCAGCTCGAGCATCAGATTGCCGTGTTCAGGACAGCGAGACACCGTCATCGATCCTCCATAACAAAGGACGCAGCGGGGGGCCAGCGGTAACGCCTGCCAGCAGTCATTGCGTTCCTCCCCGCCGAAGGTCGTCGAGGCGCCCCCGCAGTCGCTTGCGCGCTCGCATCGTCCGCATTTTTAGGGCGTCCGGACTGATGTTCATCTCCCGCGCCAGGGCCTCTACCGAAACCCCTGTCGCGCGCGCAACCAGCAGGCGTATGACCTCCTCGTCCTCCACCGCCAAGGCGGCAATCATCAACCGCACTTCGGCCAACCGCTCGCTCAGCTGGTGAGGATCCTCGTTGTCCTCGAGATGGATGGCATCCTCGAGCTCGCTCGTGCGCCGCACTGCCATCCTTCGCAGATGGTCGCGTGCTGCGTTGGCGGAGATTCTTCTCAGCCACGCGGGAAAGGTGCGCGGATCATTCAAAGTGAAGAGCTTCTGCCACACCCTCAGTGCCACATCCTGGGTAAGATCACGTGCAGTTTCAGGGCACCTCACACCACAGGCGAAGAGAGTCGAGGCGATTGCGTTCCGGTGCCCCTCCAGCAGCTCCTGGAAGGCCTCGCTGTCGCCCTTCCTCGCACGGCGTACGAGCAGCTCGATCGTGTCCCATCTCGAGGAATCCCCCACCCATTGATGATACGTGATCGACCCGGGAAGGCACCGGCTGCTTCGTACCTCTATCCGAATAGTGTCATGAGATCATCAACGAAGATCGGCCATCGGTCGCTCACCGGTGAGCCACAGGAGGGGTCATGCGTCCTCGTTCAAATGTGTTCGTGATCGCGCTTGTGCTTACGGCCCACATCGCCGCCGCTTCCGAGCCGATCGAAGATCCATCGCGGCTGACCCTGGAACGCATTTTTGACGACAGGGATTTCGAGGTCGAGCGCTTCGGGCCCGCGTGCTG
>JAJDNM010000085.1 GCA_022340665.1 Acidobacteriota bacterium
AACCCGCTGGTTGGCGTGGCCCAGATGGACACCGGGATTTACACCGGTAAGGGCAAGAACCAGACTTACGCCTCTGAAACGAACTTCAACGCCGGGGACACGGTGGTCGTCCGTGCGCGTGTTCTGGACGAAAACGGCGGCCCAGTCTCCAACGCCACCGTCGAGATCGTGATCGGTGGACCAGATAACGTGACTCTCAACAGCAACCCGAGTGGCGCTGATGGCTGGGCAGAGGCAAGTTGGAATACACAGAGCCCCAACAGGAAGGGCCAGGGCGGAACTGCTCCTGGGTCCTACACGGCCACCACCACCAACGTCACGGCTTCGGGCTATACCTGGAATTCGGTGACCACCAGTGTGACATTTACCATTACTCAGTAATCGCGGTCAGGATATCGATCTGAAAACTCGGCGGCTCCTACTTCGATGGGAGCCGCCGTTTCAGATGCTCGTTTGAAACGCGGGAGTGGGCCGCACATCGGGCTCCGATCCGACCACGACTGCACTTCGACCGACTGGTGGGCCGTCCCGGGCTGTCCCGAACCTTGCAGAGATGTGGACCACCCACCACACCGTCACGATCTGCGGCGCGACTGTGGTAACGACTTGCGGCGAAACCGGTTCTGGTCGAATCGTTGGAAATTTGGAATTCGCACCTCCTGTTTTCCGTTTGCCGGTTGGACTCGGGCGGTCCGACCTTGCCCGAGCTATCAGGAGTCAGAAAATGAACGTTCGGAACAAAGTGCTGCCTGCGCTGATCTTCACTGCCCTTCTTTTCGTCTTCAACAGTGTGGCCGCCGAGGAAGCGTCGCAGTTCAGCCTCGAGCTCGAGCTGGGGCCAGCATGGCAGAGCAAAAACACTGTCCAGATTCCCAACACCGATGCCGGCACCCGGTTTTCGCTCGAAGATTTGGTGGGATCGGGGCCCTGGGCGGCAGGCCGTCTGTATTTCACCTGGAATATCAACCGGCGGCACAGCCTCCGCGTTTTGGCAGCGCCGTTGTCCTACACCGAATCCGGGATCTTCGACGAGAGGGTGGAATTCGCTGGCGAGAGCTATGAAGCCGTGCTTCCGGTAGAAGCGACCTACCAGTTCAACTCGTGGCGGGTGGGTTATCGCTACCAGTTCAAGGACGGCGAGAGATGGGATCTATGGGTGGGTTTCACGGCCAAAATCCGGGACGCCAAAATCGCCCTCTCGCAGGGCGGCACGTCGAGCGAGGATACCGACGTCGGCTTCGTACCGCTCCTGTCGTTCGCCGCAAACTATCGCTTTGCCGACCGCTGGTACCTCGTATTCGATTTTGAAGGACTCGCCGGAGGACCGGGCCGGGCGATCGATACAGCGCTCAAGGTCGGTTATGACATCGACGATCGGTGGGGGATCACGGCTGGCTACCGAACGGTCGAGGGCGGCGCCGACATCGAGGATGTCTATAACTTCGCGTGGTTCCAGTACGCGGTCGTGTCAGGGATCTTCCGGTTTTGACCGGCTGATCGACCCTCGGACGGACTATTTGTGAGTGTCTCGAGGAGGCTCCATGGAAACGGCAACTCGAAAAACCACAGGGTGGATCGTTTCGACTTTGGCTGTTCTCTGGTTGATTCCGGGGGCAGCTGTGGCAACTGAAGAGCCTGACTACGAGGTTGTAGCCAGCCATGGTGACTTCGAGGTACGCCGCTATGAGGCGATGATTCTCGCTGAAACATGGGTCGAGTCGGAATTCGAGAAAGCCGGCAATGAAGCCTTCCGGCGCCTCTTCGCATACATCTCCGGCGACAATACCGCCCGGTCAAAAATCCCCATGACAGCCCCGGTAGTCCAGGAGTCGTCATCGGAAAAGATCGCCATGACCGCTCCGGTGCTGCAGGAGGATCACGATCCCGGGTGGAGCGTCGCGTTCGTGGTGCCGGCGAAATACTCGTGGGAGACCGCCCCCCAGCCGATTGACCCCAGTGTTTCTCTCCGTCTTGTCCCGGCGCGAACGGTTGCTGCAGTGCGCTTCTCGGGGACCTGGGACGAGGGGAGTTTCACCAAGCGCGAGATCGAACTCAGGGCGCAGCTGGCGGAGCATGGTCTGAAGACCATCGGTGAGGCGGTTTACGCGCGCTACAACCCGCCCTTCACTCCGTGGTTCATGCGTCGCAACGAGGTGATGATTCCGGTGGTCGAAACGGACAACTGACCGGGCCTCGTGCGCCGGATCCCCGTTCACCTCGACAGCTGTCAGACCCACACTGCACGCCGCACCTACGAAGTGCCGGGTGTTGGCTCGCCGTCCAGGGTGCCTGTGCATGGCACCGACACCAGTGTGCGGACGGCGTCGACCTGCTCGCCATTGCCATAGACCAGCAGCACGTCTCCCGCCTTCAGCTCGAGGTCAGGTGACGGGTTCGGCTGCAGCGAGCCGTCTCGCTCGAGCGCGACCACGGTGGCGCCGGTGCATTCTCGTACGGCGAGGCGGCGAAGCGACCAGTTTTCGGCGTGGCACCCCATATCGACAACGATGCGGCCGAGTTCGGCCGCTTCGCGAAGCGCCTCCAGGATCGGCACGGCGGCGTCGGGCTGCGTTCCGCGCAATGCCCCGTAATGCTCGGCGCGCAGGGCATTCCTCTCTTTGGAGATCATAGCAACCGAGGCGCCGTAGAGCCGGAGCGCGCGCAATGTGAGCTCGATCGAGGTTTCGAAATCCTCGGGGATGACCTGATCAGCGCCGAGCTCTTCGAGCGGTTCGACCTCTCGCACGTAACGCGTGCGGGCGAGGATCGTGACCTCCGGAGACAGGCGCCGTGTGGCCGCCACGACCTGTCGTGTTGCGGCCGCATCGGGCACCGCGACAATGACCGTGCGCGCCCGGCCAACACCGGCGGCTTCGAGTACCGGGTCTCGGGTCGCATCGCCGAAAACACCGCGGCCGCCGCCGTCAGCGACTTCGCGAATAGCCGCCGGATTGAGATCGACAACCACGTGCGAAATCTCGAGGCGGCGAGACCGCTATGCCTCAGGCACTCTCCAGTTTTGCCTGAGATTTCACCGACCTTCCCAGAGAGGGGGAAGTACCGCCTGACGTTCCTGTAAACATGATGTGTTTATAAAGTGTAAAAAAATTTTATTATTGACAAAAATTTTTAATCGCATTAAATTAGCGATATGAGTTCAGCCACTACCGATGCCGCGCGCACGAAACGGGAAGCCCGCAACGAACGCCGCAGGGAACAGACGCGTACCGAGATCTTGGATGCGGCCCGCGACATCGTCCTGCGGAACGGCCTGTCGAAATTCAGGCTCGACGAGGTTGCGGAGGAGCTCGCCCTGACGAAACCGGCGATCTATTACTACTTCGACAGCAAGGAGGCGCTCCTTTTCGAGCTTCTGCTCCGTGAGTGGGTGGAGGCCGCCACCGAGGTGGAGGAGGCGGTCGAGGAAACAGAAAATGGAGTCGATGCGGTAGAGCAGCTGATGCGAACTGTGTTTGATCGTTACCGTGACCGCCTCGAGCTCTTCGTGCTTTTTTTCAAGATGGGCCCTGGCGGAGATTTCGAGGGAGTCATCGGCCCCGAGGAACTCGAGCGCATTCGCCCGATCAACGACATGCTGTACGGGGGCGCCGAAAAACGCCTGCGTGCCGATCAGCGGTCCGGAGATTTTCCCGGGAAGCGGGATCCGCGTCGATTTGCCTTTACCGCTCACATGGCGGTTATCGGGCTGCTCAACATGAAGGCGATCGCGGCATCCGCCGACGATCCGTTGATTCACGGAGACGACGAACTGATCGATGACCTCTGCACCACGTTTCGTGATGCAACACTCCAAGGAGGCGAGAGATGACCTTTGACAACCCGGTGTTCGTTACATATGTGATTGCAGCGTCCCTCATGGTGCTCAAGGTGATGGGCCAAGGGTGGATGACGGTGGTGCGGATGATGAAGGTCGGGGGTGGTTTCCTCAACCCCGAAGATGAATCCAAGGGTTGGACGAACCCCAAACCCCGGCCCGGCCAGCTCGATCCTGACGACTACGTGGAGCGTTCCCGCCGGATGCACCGCAACGACCTCGAGAACATTCCGATATTCCTGATCGCGGGGCTCCTGTTCGTCCTGACCGAGCCCGTGTTGTGGGTCGCGCAACTGTTGTTTTTCGGTTTCGTGGCCGCGCGGTTGCTGCATTTCTGGGCCTATCTCACCGCAAAGCCCCACGAGGTACGCGCCACTTTCTTCACTATCGGTTCACTCATCGTCATCGGTATGGCGGTGTTCACGCTCGCTTACGCAATCATCTGAGGAGGCAACATGATGATCACCAATTCCGAGACCAACACCAGCATCGCCGAGATTGCCGACGGCATCTATCGCATCAGCACACCGGTGCCGCCGAATCCGGCATTGCCGGGTGGGTTCACCTTCAATCAGTTCCTGATTGTCGACGAGGAGCCGCTCCTGTTCCACACCGGTCCCCGCAAGATGTTCCCCGTGGTCCGCGAGGCCATCGAGGCGGTGATTCCGGTGAGCAATCTGCACTATCTGGGGATTTCACACTTCGAGGCCGACGAATGCGGCGCCATCAACGAGCTTCTCGAGGTGGCACCCCGGGCCGTGCCGCTCTGCGGTGCGGTGGCCAAGATGGTGTCGGTGGACGATGTTGCAGACCGTGAGGCGCACGGCCTCGGCGATGGTGAAAGGCTTTCTCTCGGAACGCACTCCGTGTGTTGGATCGACACACCCCACCTGCCGCACGGTTGGGATTGTGGCTACCTGTTCGAGAGAAAGACATCCACGCTGTTTTGTGGTGATCTCTTCACCCAGCCCGGCGCCGAGCACCCGCCGCTGACCGAGGGCGATATCCTGGGACCGAGCGAAGCCATGCGGGATGCGATGGACTATTACGCCCACACCCGGAACACCAAAGAGCTCATCGCCAAGCTCGCCGCCAACGAGCCGACCACTTTGGCCTGCATGCACGGCTCCTCCTGGAACGGCAACGGCAGCAAGCTCCTCGAAGAACTGGCTGCTGCTCTCGATTGAGGTTGCGGTGCGTTCCGCACGGCGGTCTCGCCAAGCTGTTCAAATCACGTGGGCCGCGAGGTCCGTCACCGACGTATGGGTGAGAACGGCCGAGAGAATCCGTAGCTGGCGCAGAGCCAACCCATGGCGATTTCGCCGATGCTGTTGAAAATCAGAGGTCCCATCACCAGACGCCAGTGCGAAGAGTTCCCTAAATCAGGTGTCCGGAGAAATACCAGCCGATGCCCGTCGGAACCTCCCGCGCGGACACGCCTTCTCGGTTATGCTTTCGATCGTGACGGCATGAGCCGGAGGAGACGTGACCTCGAGCCTGACAGAGGATCTCTACGCCAAGCTGGTCAACGAGGAGGACGCTCGCGTCTGCCGCGAGATCTCTGAAGACGCGTGCCGCGAGGTCCCACGGAATTTCTTTCTACTCATCGGCAGCTATCTTTTGACAAAGCTCGGGGATTCGATCGCCAATCCCAAGACGACGCTCACCTGGATGATGGATGCGATTGGTGCCCCGGTGGCGCTCACCGGTCTGCTGGTGCCGGTGCGCGAGTCCGGTTCGCTGATACCGCAGCTCGTGATTGCCGCCTTCGTGCGCCGGCAGCCGGTGCGAAAGTGGGTGTGGGTGGTCGGCAGCCTGTTGCAGGCGGCCGCTGTCTTGACCATGGGCGTGATCGCCTGGTTTCTGACCGGAGTCGTGGCCGGCGCTGCGGTGATCGCCTGCCTGGTAGTCTTCAGCCTCGCACGCGGCCTGTCCTCGGTGGCCGCCAAGGACGTGCTCGGCAAGACCATTCCGAAGACGCGGCGAGGCCGGGTCAACGGTTTCAGTGCGAGTGTCGCAGGCATCGCGACACTCGGTATCGGCAGTGCCCTGGTCGTGGTCGGTGCGGACGACGGTGCACCTCTGACATTCCTCGTATTGCTCGCCGGCGCGGCCTCGTTGTGGGTCGTGGCCGCCGCGCTCTACTCGCGGATTGTCGAGGGGCCGGGAGAAACCGAAGGGGGCGGTAACGCGCTGGCCGAGGCGGTGGGCAAGCTCGCGATACTGCGCGACGACCGTCCCTTTCGGACCTTCGTAATCGCACGCGCCCTGCTCCTGTGCTCCGCGCTGTCGGCGCCGTACTACGTCATCCTCGCGCGCGGCCATGATTCGGGTGTCACCGGCCAACTCGGCTTCTTCATCATTGCCGGGGGTCTCGCCTCGAGCGTGAGTGCGCCATTCTGGGGCCGCCTGGCCGACTGGTCGAGCCGAACGGTCATGGTGATGGCAGCACTTATCACCAGCGCGCTCGGATTCATCGCAGTCGCGGTCGAGTTGTTCGTGCCCGGGCTCGGCGCCGCCCTCGGGTTCTATCCTGCCGTCTTCTTCGTGCTCATGGTCGCGCACAGCGGCGTCCGTCTGGGACGCAAGACCTACGTTGTCGACCTCGCGGCGGGTAACCGCCGCACCGACTATGTGGCGGTCAGCAACACAGTCATCGGTGTTGTGCTCCTCGTCCTCGGCAGCATGGGGGCCGTCGCACAGGTCTTCTCGGTTCCGGTTGTGATCCTCGCCCTGTCGGTGCTCGG
>JAJDNM010000086.1 GCA_022340665.1 Acidobacteriota bacterium
GAGGACCGTAACCGCGTCGGGCTGGATCTCGGCGAACCCCCCCTGGACGACCAGCCTGCCGGTTGAGTCACCGTCAATCCACGTGACCGCACCGGTGCCGAGAGAGGTCAGCAGCGGCGTGTGCCCCGGCAGCACACCGAGCTCACCCATTGCCCCTGGAATCCGCACCTCCTGGGCGCTGCACTCGAGGATGCGTCGGCTCGGCGTCACGACCTCGAGCTTCAGTCGATCGGCCACCTCAGTCCTCCGCCTTCATCTTGTCGGCCTTCTCGATGGCCTCTTCGATACCGCCGACATAGAGGAAGGCCTGCTCGGGCAGGTGGTCATAATCTCCGGCGCACAAGCCCTTGAATCCCTTGACCGTATCCTCGACCTTGACGTAGCGCCCTTTGAATCCGGTGAACTGCTCGGCAACGTGGAACGGCTGCGAAAGGAACCGCTGGATCTTGCGTGCTCGCGCCACCGTAAGCTTGTCCTCCTCCGAAAGCTCGTCGATACCGAGAATCGCGATGATGTCCTGGAGATCCTTGTAGCGCTGGAGAATCCGCTGGGTCTCGCGGGCCACCATGTAATGTTCCTCGCCGACGATAGTGGGGTCGAGGATGCGCGAGGTCGAAGCGAGCGGATCGACCGCGGGGTAGATGCCCAATTCGGCGATCTGGCGAGACAACACCGAGGTCGCATCGAGGTGGGCGAACGCGGTCGCCGGGGCCGGATCGGTAAGGTCGTCGGCCGGCACGTAAATCGCCTGCACCGAGGTCACCGAGCCCTTCTTGGTTGACGTGATCCGTTCCTGGAGTTCACCCATTTCGGTCGCGAGATTGGGCTGGTAGCCGACGGCTGACGGCATGCGGCCGAGCAACGCGGAAACCTCCGAGCCGGCCTGGGTGAAGCGGAAGATGTTATCGATGAAGAGCAGCACGTCCTGGCCCTCGGAATCCCGGAAGTGCTCTGCCACGGTGAGACCGGTGAGACCGACTCGGAGACGGGCGCCCGGGGGCTCGGTCATCTGACCATAGATCAGGGAAGCCTTCGAGTTTTCCCAGCTGTCGGGGTCGATGACGCCCGCCTCGGTCATCTCCAGCCACAGGTCATTGCCCTCGCGCGTCCGCTCGCCGACCCCCGAGAAGACCGAGAATCCGCCGTGCTGGAGAGCGACGTTGTTGATCAGCTCCATGATGATGACCGTCTTACCGACGCCGGCACCGCCGAAGAGCCCAGTTTTACCGCCCTTGGTGTAGGGCTCGAGGAGATCGACCACCTTGATGCCGGTCTCGAACATCTCGGTCTCGGTCGACTGCTCGGCCAGGGGCGGCGCTTCGCGGTGGATCGGCAAGCGTTCCTCGGCATTCACCGGGCCCTTGCCATCGACCGGTTCTCCGAGCACCCCGAGCACGCGACCTAGAGTCTTGCGGCCCACCGGCACCGAGATCGGCTCGCCGAGATCGGTGGCCTTCATGCCTCGAACCATGCCCTCTGTCGGCTCCATCGCGATGCACCGCGCGCGATTCTCTCCCAGGTGCTGGGCGACCTCGGCGGTGACGTCGATCGGGACCTTGCCCTTGTCACCGTCATCGACAATGTGAACCGCATTCAAAATTGCAGGCAGGTGCTGGTCGGGAAACTCGACATCCACCACCGGGCCGATGATCGATACCACGTGACCGCTGAATTGCTCGCTCATAGAAGACGACTCCCTATCCCTCGAGCGCCTGTGCGCCGGAGACGATTTCAATCAATTCCTTGGTAATCGCTGCCTGTCGCGTACGGTTATAGAGCAAGGTCAGTGCATCGATCATTTCACCCGCGTTGCGGGTTGCTGCGTCCATCGATGTCATACGAGCGGCCTGCTCTGCCGCCGCCGAATCATAAAGCGCTGCCTGGACCTGGGTTTCGACGTGCCGCGGCAGCAGCTCCGCCAGCAAGGTCTCGGCATCAGGCTCGTAAAGATAATCGACCTGCGAGTCATCCTGGAGATCCTCGACCGCGGGTGGCTCGATCGGTAACAGACATTCGATCTTGAGGTCCTGTCGAATCATGTTGACGAAGCTGTTGTAGACCAGCCAGACCGAGCTCGCCACACCGGTGGTGAATGCCTCCATGAACTGCTTTCCAAGGCGAGGACCATCCTCGGCGGAGAGCTGATTCATCGTGTCGCGCTCGTCGATGACCAGGTTCCATTTGCGGCGACGGAAGTAGTCAGAGGCCTTGCGGCCTATGACCGCTAACTCGATCTCCTCCGCCCAACGCCCGGAAAGGAGCTCTTTTTCGAGCGATCGCAGAAGGTTCGCGTTGAACGATCCGCACAAGCCCTTGTCCGACGAAATGACCACCACCCAAGTGCCGCCGCCCTCGGCCGGTGTCTCGAGCAACGGGTGCGAGAATTCGGTGCGCGAGGAAACGTTGGCGAGCACGTGCGACAGCGTGTCGGCCCAGGGGCGAGCGCCGGTAATCGCGTCCTGAGCCCTCCGCAGCTTGGCCGCCGCCACCATCTGCATGGCCTTGGTGATCTGTTGCGTGCCCTTGACGGATTGAATCCGCCGGACGAGATCCCTGGTATTAGGCAAGAGCAGCCTCCGGGTGTTCCTTGAGGAAGAGGTCCACCGCCGCGGTAATCAGCGATCCGAGCTCCTCCTCGGTCTGTTCATCGAGGACGCCGGTTTCGACGATCCGGTTGAGCGTATCCGCTCCATTGTCCCTTGCATAACGATGGAGTGCGGGCTCGAACGCCCCGAGGGCCGAAACCTTGAGGCTGTCGAAGTAACCCTTGGTGCCGGCAAATATGGACACAATTTGGAGTTCGACCGGAATCGGCGAATACTGGCCCTGTTTCAGGATCTCCATCAGTCGCTCGCCGCGAGCGAGCTGACGCTGGGTGGCCCTGTCGAGGTCAGATCCGAACTGCGCGAAGGCTGCCAGCTCGCGATACTGGGCGAGGTCGAGCCGCAGGGACCCTGCGATCGATTTCATGGCCTTGATCTGCGCGTTGCCGCCGACCCGGCTGACCGAAAGGCCGACATTGACAGCGGGACGCTGACCGGCAAAGAAGAGGTCGGACTCGAGATAGATCTGGCCATCGGTGATCGAGATGACGTTGGTCGGGATATAGGCCGAGACGTCGCCCATCTGGGTCTCGATCACCGGCAGCGCGGTCAGGCTGCCGCCGCCGAGTTGGTCGTTGAGCTTTGAGGCTCGCTCGAGAAGCCGCGAGTGGAGGTAGAAGACATCGCCCGGGTAGGCCTCGCGACCGGGCGGGCGACGCAGCAAGAGCGAGATCTCGCGATAGGCCTGCGCGTGCTTCGTGAGGTCGTCGTAGAAGCACACTGCGTGACCTTTGTTGTACATGAAGTACTCTCCGAGCGCGGCGCCGGCGTACGGCGCGAGGTACTGCAGCGGTGCCGGCTCGGAAGCGGTCGCTGAGACTACGATCGTATGGTCCATGGCGCCATTCTTTTCAAGCGTCGCGATGACCTGGGCGACGGTCGAGGCCTTCTGGCCGATCGCGACGTAGATGCAGATGTTGCCGGTGCCCTTCTGATTGATGATCGAGTCGAGGATGACTGCTGTCTTTCCGGTCTGGCGATCACCGATGATGAGCTCACGCTGGCCACGCCCGATCGGGATCATCGAATCGATTGCCTTGATGCCGGTCTGCATGGGCTCTTTCACCGGCTGACGCGCGACCACACCCGGCGCTGTGCGCTCGAGCGGATAACGCTCGGTCGCCTCGATTGGCCCCTTGCCGTCGAGCGGCCGGCCGAGGGGGTCGACCACACGGCCAACTAGCCCGGGCCCCGCCGGGATGTCGAGGATGCGCCCAGTGCGCTTGGCTTCATCACCCTCCTGCACGAGATGGACCTCGCCCATCAGCACGCAGCCGACGTTGTCGTCCTCGAGGTTGAGGGCCAGGCCGTAGACGTCGTGCGGCAGCTCGATGAGCTCTCCCGACATGACGCCATCCAGGCCATAGATGCGGGCGATACCGTCACCGACCGAGATCACGGTTCCGACCTCGGACATGTCGATGGTTGTTTCGATCCCTTCAATTTGACGGCGGATGATGTCCGCTATCTCGGCGGCTTTGATCTGCATATCTTACCCCTGTTCGATCTCGATCTCTTTGCTCAAGCGATCCAGTTCTCCTGCCAGCGAGCCGTCGAAGACTCGCGAACCAACCTGAAGTTTGAAGCCTCCCAGGAGATCCGGGTCGGCCTCGAAATCAGCCACAATCTTGGCACCCTCGAATTCGGAAATCGCACTGACCACACGGTCCTGCTGCGCCTCGGAAAGCGGGTTCACGGTCGTCACCTTGGCTCTCGTTCGACCGAGGCTGTCGTCAACCAGTTCCCTGAAGGTCGTGGCGATGTCGCTCATGTGCTGCATCCGGTAGTGGCTCTGGACCACGTGCAAAAATCGCCGCGTCGGTTCGCCGAATTCGAGCTCATCGAGCACTGCATCGAGTATCGCGGTCTTCGCCTCGACCGATACCAGCGGCGTCACGAGGACGCGCTCGAAATCGGGTGTGGCTTCGAGAGCCTCGACGACGCGGTCGAGCTCGGCGGCAACCTGCTCGGCGCGACCGGGCGTCTGATCCCGGACCACTTCCAGTAAAGCTTTCGCATACGGCGTCGCCCGAAAGCGGCTCATACTTACTCCCTGCCCCTGAGATCTGTCATGGCTTCCAGGCTTCGCTCGAAGTACCGCCGGCGGTCGTCGTCGGTCATCTCGCGCTCGAGAAGGTCGCGGGCGAGCTGTGCCGTCAGATCGGCGGTGTCCTGCGCCAACTGGACGCGGGTTTCAGCTTCCCGCCGGGTAATCTCTTCATCCACCCGGCGCAGGAAGCGCTCCTCCTCGGCCTTCGCCTGCTCTTCGATCCTAGCCGCCTCCGCTGCCCCGTCAGCCACCGCTCGCTGCTTCATTTCGGCGACCTCGGACTCGAGATCTGCGAGGCGCTTGGAAGCCTCGGCCTGAAGGCGATCCGCCTCTTCAAGCTGTCGACGGGCATTTTGAAGCTCTTCAGAAATACCCTCGCTGCGGCTCTCGAGAAAAGCTGCCATAGGACGACCGACAAACCGCTGCAGGATGTATAGGAATGCGGTGAGATTCAGGGCAAGCCAGAAGTAATCCGGAATTCCGAGGTGCTTGACGCCCTTGTCGACCAGGATCGCGAAGACCAGCGCAACGAAAAAAACACCGATCCACCCGATGACGGTCTTCATGAGGAAATCTCCCGACCGAGAAGGCGATCGGCGAGCAAACGCGCCAACTCCTCTGCCCGTCCCCGAAGGTCTGCTCGGGCGGATTCCGCCTCGCCCTTGAGAGTTTCGAGGGCCGCGTTGAGGCGCTCATCCGCATCCGCACGCGCGTGATCGAGGGTTTCCTGGCGCCTGTCCATCGCTCCCTGGCGTGCCTCGGCACGCATTTGCGACGAGTCTTTGGCGGCCTGGGCTATTTCGTCCTCGACCTGGCTGACGGCGGCGAGGTACTCCTCGTTTTTCGCCGACCACTCACGTTGCGCACCATCGGTACGGCGCTGACGCTCCGCGATGACCGTACCGACCGGTCGAATCAAGAAACGGTAAACAATCCAGAGGGTCACCCAGAAGCAAACCATGATGAAGATCAGGGACAGGTTTGGTGGGGTCATCGGCCGCTCCCGGCGCGATCCGCTCCCGCGCTCAGCACGGGGCGGCTCAAGCTAACAAATCCGTGTACTTCGGTCAAGATGTCGATGATACCTTATTTGTGTTTTTTTTCACGTCCTTTGAATCCATGCTCACGGCCCCCTCGAGGAAGGCACCATCCTCCATCACAAGCGCCGGCGTATGGATGTCCGCCCACACTTTCGCGCCGGCATGAAGCAGGACCTGCTCGGAGGCGCGAACCGTACCGCGCACCTCACCGCCGACGACGCAGCGAGCCACCTCGACCTCGCCTTCAACTACCCCTCCGTCCCCGACCACGAGCTCGGAGCGTGATCGGACCGTGCCCTCTACCCGGCCGTCGACGCGAAAGTAGTTGGAAAACTCGAGCTCTCCTCGAATCGTGCACCCGGAGTCCACAAAGCCGTTGAGAGACTCTCCTCGGGCCATCACTCACCCCCCATCAAAAGATCGAATACTCGCATCAACTCATCCTGGTCGCTGCAGGATATGACAACCACGCCCCCTCGGCGACCCGGCCTGATTTCTACGGGCGCCCCGAGGCGCAGTGAGAGCTTCTCTTCTGCCACCAGCAGGTTGGGGTCGCGCTGCGCTGATTTACGGCCGCCTCCTGATTTTCCTTTCGACCCACCACGACGGGCCTCGGCTGCCTCCCTCTCGAGTCCGCGAACCGAGAGACCGGTTGCGACGACGCGTTTGGCCCACTCACTGCGCTCGTCCGCGGTCGAAAACGAGAGCAGTGCCCGCGCGTGCCCGGCCGACAGGTCTCCGCTCTCAACCAGCTCCTGAACCTCACGCGGAAGCCTGAGAAGGCGGAGAGAGTTGGCGACCGTGCTGCGATCCATCCCGACCCGGTTTGCGATCTCTTGTTGAGAGAGACCGAGTCCCGCTCGCAGGCTTTCGAAGGCTCGCGCCTCCTCCATCGGTGTCAGGTCTCGCCGTTGCAGGTTTTCCACCAGCGCGAGTTCGAGTTGGGCGACATCCTCGAGCCGCTCTCGAATCACCGCCGGAACCGTCTCCAGGCCGGCCAAACGCGCCGCTCGTAAGCGGCGCTCTCCGGTAATCAATACGTATCGGTCGGGCCCACCCTCGCTCACGACCACCGGTTGGAGCACACCGTGGCGGCGAATTGATGCGGCCAACTCCTCGAGCGCCCCGGCGTCGAAGACCTGCCGGGGTTGTTGCGGGTTCGGCTCGATTCGAGACACCGGTATCTCCGCAAAGCCCGCTCGCGCCGTGGGCGCATCGGGTATGAGGGCTTTGAGGCCCCGCCCCAGCACCTGTTTAGCCGACATGAGTCCGCTTCCTCCGATCGAGATACTCGCGCCCGAGTTGCAGATACGCCTGAGAACCGCGGCTCCGAAGATCATAGGCGTGGATCGGCCGGCCGAAAGACGGCGCCTCTGCGAGGCGGATATTTCGTGGCACCAGGGTCTCGAAGACGAGATCGCCAAACACGCCGCGCACCTCCGACGCCACCTGTCGTGCCAGGTTGGTTCGTTCGTCATACATGGTCAGGACAATGCCATCGATGGTAAGGCCGGGGTTGAGAAATCGTCGGACCTCATCGACCGTTGCCATGAGCATGGAAACACCCTCCATAGCGAAATACTCGCATTGGATCGGCACCAATAACCCGTGCGCAGCCGCCAGGGCATTGAGCGTCAACAGGCCGAGCGAGGGCGGACAATCTACCAGGACGAAATCATACGCCGCGATTTGCTCACGCGAAAGGGCGTCCCGCAGGCGGTATTCCCGGCCGACCATCCCGACAAGTTCGACTTCCGCGCCGGCGAGGTGCGGTGTGGCGGGCACCAACGACAGGTGGGGGAACTCGGTTGCACGGGAAGTTGCGCCGACCGCCGCGTCACCAATCACCAATTCGTACGAAGTGGGCTCTGTACCATCGAACTGGAAACCGAGGCCGGAGCTGCAGTTGGACTGAGGATCCAGGTCCACGAGCAGCACGCGTTTCTCGTAGGCCGCGAGCGTTGCACCGAGGCTGATGGCGGTTGTGGTCTTTCCCACACCACCCTTCTGGTTTGCGATGGCAACGATCCTCGAACTCATCATCCAAACGCCCACTCTGAGCGCCTCCGACACGCTAGGGGGCGAGAGGTGGTGCGTCGGATTGGGACGCTCGTCATTGAAAGACCACACGGTTTCACGTGAAACATGGTTGCAGCCGAGCCAGCCGGCCGCAATCGAGGCCGGGTAAATTCGAGCTTAACACACGCCATCCACCAGCTTTCGTGAGATCTTCAATGCGATCTGCGGTTGTCCACAGCAACACCTCACCGCCCGGCAGCAACTTCGCGCTCGCCCATTTTAGGAGCGCCGGGACGTCACCAACCGCCCGCGCCGTGATCGCATCAAAAGGACCACAATTATCGAGCGCCTCATACCGGGCGCGCAGGACCTCCGCCTCCAGGCCGAGCTCGCGCACCACCGTGCGGAGAAAGGCCCACCTCTTCTGGCGCGGTTCGAGCAGGATCCCAGAAAGGGCTGGCACAACCACCAGCAGGGGGATTCCGGGCAGCCCGGCTCCGCTGCCGACATCGAGCAACTGGTGGCGGCCCGCAAGGGCGGGGGCTGCGGCCAGCGAATCAACGATGTGGCGATTGACGAGCTCCCGGCGATTCGCGTACCGCACCAGATTGTGTGTTGAGGACCACTTTTCGATGAGCTCGGCAAACCGTACAAGGCGGATCAGGCTGTCGCCGGTGGCATGCGCTGCAAGAAGCGCTTCGAACCCCGGCTCGCCCCTCACCCGGCTCCCCTTCCCTGCGCGAGTCGGCCGGCCAAGATTGCCAACGCGGCTGGAGTCATGCCCGGCATGCGCTCGGCCTCGGCGAGGGTGCGCGGTCTTTCGCGGACAAGCGCTTCGGCAACCTCGCGCGATATTCCGGGCACCGTGGACGGATTGAGATCCTCTGGGATCGGCACCAAACCAAGGCGTCGCACCCGCTGTCTTTCGCGCTCCTGACGGGCCAGGTATCCATCGTAACGGAGGAGGCCGACAATCGTTCGGCACTCGTTCTCTGCGAGCCCTTCGAACAGATCCAGGCGGGTGGTAACCTTTGCCACATCCGTGTCCTGGCGGCGAAGAATGCTCGCCCACGTCGCCGGTGACGTCAATTCGACGCCCGCAATCTCGCGCACCGCATCGCGGGTGCTCGCCGTCGGATTGAGCCGGGTGGATTCTAGCGCCTCTTTCACCTTTCTTCGCCGCTCCCACTGCCTGCGTTCCACGTGAAACGCCTCGGCCCGCACCAAGCCCAGCTTGCACCCTGTCGCCATCAGGCGTTCCCGCGCAGAGTCCACGCCGAGGAGTAGGCGGTGCTCTGCGCGGGAGGTAAACATTCGATAGGGTTCGCGATGTTCGCGTCCACAGAGATCGTCCACCAAAACGCCGATGTACGCATCCTCTCGAGGGATGATGAACGGCGGCTCGTCGCGGAGGGTCCGGCGGGCGTTAATTCCGGCCACCAGACCGAGTGCCGCAGCCTCCTCGTAGCCTGACGTACCAAGCACCTGCCCCGCGAAAAACAATCTCGGAATACTCGAGCACTCGAGGTTCGCACCCACCTGCCGCGGTGCCACCACGTCGTACTCGACGGCATAGCCGTACCGCAGAAAACTTGCTCGATCGAGGCCTGGCACACTGTGAACCACCGCTTCCTGAACGTCCACTGGCAGGCTTGTTGACAGGCCGTTCACGTAGATGCTCTCGGTGTGGCGGCCCTCGGGCTCGAGAAAGATGGTGTGTTGGTCATGGTGGGGAAACCGCACAACCTTGTCCTCGATCGACGGACAGTAGCGCGGCCCGACGCCCTCGATAACACCGGTCAGCAACGGCGAGCGAGCCAGGTTCCGCCGAACGATCTCCTGGACCTCCGGCGGGGTTCGGGTCATCCAGCACACACAGGAGTTTGCGACCGCTCGCGTACGCCACGAGAATGGGCGGGGGGACGCATCACCGCGCTGGATCTCGAGGCGTCCAAAATCGATGCTGCCGCGAGCCAACCGTGGTGGCGTACCGGTTTTGAACCGCCGCAGTTCCAACCCCAGCCGTGCAAGCCCTTCACCCAGAGCGGAACTCGGCCGCTCCCCGACCCGACCCCCGGGAAGCCGCTTCTCACCTGTGTGCAACAGGCCACCCAAAAAGGTTCCTGTCGTAAGAATCACAGCACCCGCACGGATCTGCTCACCGCTCCGAAGCACCACGCCCGCCGCGCAGCCCTTCTCGAGCACCAGGTCATCGACCTCGGCCTCTAGCAGGGTCACGCCCCGCAGGCGTTCGACAACCCGCCGAATCACTGTTTGGTATGCGAGTTTGTCGCACTGCGCCCGCGGGCCCCAGACGGCTGGTCCGCGCGATCGATTGAGTACCCTGAACTGTATGCCGACGCGATCTGCCGCCCAGCCCTGAATACCCCCGAGGGCGTCAATCTCGGTCACCAGGTGACCCTTGCCGATGCCACCGATGGCCGGGTTGCACGGCATCTGGGCGACGGTTCGACGGTCGAGTGTCACTAACGTAACCGACGCCCCCATGCGCGCTGCCGCAGCGGCAGCCTCGCAGCCCGCGTGTCCCGCACCCACGACAACCAGATCACACCGCGCCACGGTCACTTTCCGATGCAAAACGCACTGAACACCTCATCCAGGACCTCCTCGGGCGCAATCTCGCCGATTAGGAGATCGACCGAACGAAGCGCCCAGCGGAGACCCTCGGCAGAGGTTTCGGCACACGCCGGGTTGCAGCCTTCAACTTCGGCGGCGGCTGCGGTGAGCGCGCGGAGGTGCCGGCGAGCGATAGCCACCGCCCCGCCGAGATCTGGAATCTCACCCAGCGCCGCGCGTTCGAGTTCACTTCGAAGCGCCTCTAGCCCCTCCCCACTGTGGCACGACAGCCGAAGCCAGCCGTCTTCGACGCTGCGATTGCCGGCCAGGTCAGCCTTCGATCGCACCTGAATGACCGCCGGGCCCTCATCCACCTGCGGCGCACCGCGGCCATCACCATATGGCCACAGAACAATTGCCACATCCGCAGCGGCGGCCGCCGCGCGCGCCCGCCGGTGTCCCTCGGATTCCACATCGCCACCGCCAGTTCGAAGCCCCGCGGTGTCCTGGAGAGTCATCCGCACTCCGGCAACCTCGAGATCGGCTTCGATGAGGTCCCTCGTGGTGCCCGGCTGGGGCGACACGATTGCGCGCTCCATGCCGCAAAGCATGTTGAATAGGGTCGACTTCCCGGCGTTGGGCCGGCCCAGTATGACGACCCGCAGGCCATCCCTAATCCGGGTGCCCGCACGGGCGGTGCCAAGCAGGGTTGTGAGCTGTCGCCGACACGCGTCGAGGTGTTTCGCAATTTCCGTCTGAGCGACTTCGATGCCCTGAGCCTCATAGTCGAGGGACGCCTCGACCGCAGCGAGGGCGGCAACCAGCGAAGCGCGAAGCTCGGCAAACCGGCGTGATAGGTAGCCGGCAAGTTGCAGGCGAGCGTTTCGGTGCTGCCATTCGGTGTCTGCCGCCACCATGTCCGCAATTGCTTCTGCCTGCACGAGGTCGAGCTTCCCATTGGCAACCGCCCGCCTCGTAAACTCCCCCGCGCCCGCCGGACGAGCGCCAGCAGCGATGATCGCTTCGATCACAGCCGCGGTGAGGTATGGCGACCCGTGAACCGTCACCTCGAACATGTCCTCGCCGGTGTAAGAACGCGGCCCTGGAAAGGTCATGACGATGCCGCGATCGAGGACCTCACCCGACGCGGCATGGAGATCGACCAGGGTTGCCCTCCAGGCGGCGTCGAAAGTGACCTCAGGGCAGAGCAGGGAGGCACAAACCGCCGCCTGCGGGCCGCTCACCCGAATCAGCGCCAGAGCGCCCCGGCCGGCCGGGGTCGCGCGCGCGACAATCGTGTCAGCGCCGCCGGCGAGGGCGGATGACAATTCGCTTGAGGAAACCATCGCCGTCCGATTCCGTCTCGACCCCCGGGTCGTCGGCTAGGGCGAGGTGGATCTCGCGCCGCGCAGCTGGGGTCAGCGGGCCCAGCGTTACCGGCGCTCCTCGGCGCAATGCCTCGTCCGCCGCCGCTTCGGCTCGGTCCTGAAGCTTGAGGGCTCGGCGCTCTTTGAAGCCGTCGCTATCGAGGTGTACCGGCAGATGTGCAGAAAGGCGCCGGTTCAAAACGCGATTACAGAGGTACTGGAAGGCATCCAGGCCGCGCCCGCCCGAGGCCGTCAGAATGTGGAGGTCACTACCCGCAAGCTCGCCCACGAGGGCGTCGGCGCGCTGCTCGAGGCGGGCCGTGATATCGAGCTCTCCAGCTCGAAAGGACTCTGATAGGAACAGCCCGAGAACCGCGACCGGATCGACCGCAGCCTGGATCGCGACGCCGGATTCATCGTCGGGAACGACTTCGTAGTGAAGCTCCTCGAGGCGCGCGCCAAGCCCGTCGCAGGCGGCGCTCAGGGCCTCGTCAAGCGTCGGCCCGTGGAAGGTCTTGCGCCCAGTCATGACTTGCCGTCCTTTCGCTTCGTGGTCGATTTGCCGCCCCCGAGCCGTCTCTCACCGACGATGTGGAGGGTGATTTCCTGTTGGATGATAGTAATCACGTTATTCGTCAACCAGTACAGAACCAAACCGGAGGGGAACTGCAGAAACATGATGCCGAAGATCAATGGCATCATTCGCATCAATCTCTGCTGTTGTGGGTCACCCGCCTGTGGCGCCAGGCGTTGCTGGAGCCACATAGTCACGGTCATCAGTATCGGCGTCACGTACAGGGGATCTTTGATCGAAAGGTCTGTGATCCAGAGGACAAATGGCGCGTGGCGCAACTCGATCGCGCTCAGGAACAGTCGGTACAGGGACCACAGCAGGGGCAGCTGTACCAAGAGTGGCAGACAACCGGCCATCGGGTTGACGCCCTCCTCTTTGTAGAGGGCCATCATCTCTTGATTCATTTTGGCGCGCGCCTGCGGGTCGCTCTTCTTTTTCTTGTATTTGGCCTGGATTTCCTTCACCTTTGGCTGCACCTTGGCCATCTTCCGCATCGACACGGTAGAAGTGTGCATGAGCGGAAAGAGAACGATGCGAATGCCGAGAGTCAGGAGGATGATGGCGACACCGTAGTTGCCAACAATGGCGTAGATCCAGCGCAGGGCTTTGAGGAAAAAGACCGATATGGGGCTGAAAATGCCAAAATTGAGCGTCTTCTCCACCCCGCGATCGATCTCATGCAGGAGGTCATACTCTTTGGGTGCTCCGAGCAACTGTCCACGCAACACCCCGCGCGCCGGAGCTACTGAAATGCGGAGCACCTTCTCGGGCTTTTCGTCACCCGCAATGGTGTGCTCATACGGTTCGACGTGAACCTCGCCAATCTCGCTCGAGGGTCGCAAGAGATTGAAGAAATACGCATCTTCGAATCCTACGTAGGTAAGGCTCGCCGGCGCGAGGACCTGCCGCTCCTTGATTTTGCGCCGCTTCAGGTGTTCCACCTCACCATCGGCCAGCAGAACCCCCTCTCCCCAAAGGGCCAGCCGGCTTTCCTTTTCAACCTCGCCGAGATCCCGCATGCCGGTGCCCAAGCTTACGAGGGCGGAGGCCAACGAACCCTCGGCATTTATCTCCGTATCGAGCCCGTAGCCCTCGCCCGAGAGGGTGATGGTCTTGGTGGCGCGGTTCCCCCGACCATCCGACCAACGGTAGATGACGCCATGATTGACGTTTTCGGTAGCGTACAACCGATGATCCGGCCCGTCGGCTGTGATCAGCTGGAGCGGCGTGGTCGCTTCAGGCAGCGACACCGATTGAACGAGGTCGAGCGGCTGTCCGGCATCTCCATCGTACGCGCGCAGCACGTAGGATGCGACGCGGGCTCCGTCATTCGTGAACTCCACCGTGATGAAGTCGTTGGAGAGGGTTGTCGTGGTCGGTCCGGTGCC
>JAJDNM010000087.1 GCA_022340665.1 Acidobacteriota bacterium
GAAGGATCGTGGTCCGAGCCGGCCGGAAAACGAAAACGCCGTCAGTACTCCCTGACCGCAAAGGGACGAGAACACTTGCATCGACTGCGCAGTGCATGGTCCGACTACTTCGAATCTCTCTTCAAAGTCATCGGGAGGAGCGACCCATGAGCCGATTCAACGCGTTCCTACATCGTACGGGCGAACGTCTCGCGCTGCCCAAGGCCACTCGAAGCCTGATCCTGGTCGAGATCGCTTCCGACCTCGACGAGCTCTTCAATCACTACGTTCAGCAGGGTCTGAGCGAGGAAGAGGCAGCGGCTCGCGCCGAGGAGAGGGTCGACATGTCCGACGAGGCGCTGGCCGAGCTCGTCCGGATCCACTCCGAATCCCGCGGCTGGACCGACCGGATGGCCCGGCGCGTACAGCCGTTTTGGGAGCGCATCGCCCTCGCTCTCATCGTTCTTTTCTTCGTCGCAACCTCCGTCCTCGACCACGGTTTGCGGCCATTTGCTCACCGCACTGTGTTCTTCTGGCCGATACTCGTCATCTTCATCGCGCTCGTGGTGCATGTTGTCGCCCAGTTCGTTCGCCAGTCCGATCACGCGAGCCTCAGGGAGACGCGAAACGCTCTGGCCGCACCACTGTTTTTCGGCGCGTCAAGCATCGTGATCGGTTTCGCCGGGGCCGGTATCGAGCTCTATCGAACGCTGAAGCTCATGGCTGCCGATCCGGAAAAGGCGGCGCCACTCTTCTCAGGAGTTGTTCTCGAGGTTTCGTCCACCATCGCGATCGCGCTTCTGGTCGCGCTCGCGGCAGGTGTCGCGTGGTTCGTGCTCGCGGGAAAGGCTACCCGTCTCGAGGACAAGGCCGCGCGGACCTTCATGGAGGTGAAATGATGTCCCTGGCAAGAGTCTTCATGGAGGGCGGACTGCTCATGTTCCCGCTCGTTTTGATCGTGTTGGTTCTCTTCGGAATTTTCCTCCGCACCGTTTGGCATCTGCATGTCCACCACGGTTCCGACGCGGCTGTGATTCAGAGCTGTCTCGACGGTCTGCTCTTCTGGGGCGGATTCGCGGTCATCATCGGCGCCCTGGGTTCGGCGATCGGCTACCACAAGGCGATGGCCGCCGTGATGGCTCGTGGCGTCGTCAACCCGAGGGCGATCTGGATCGGTTCGGCCGAAGGAATGGTCACATCGATCACGGGTCTGCTCATTCTGGCCGGCGCAGGAGCGTGCTGGTACCTCTTGCGATGGCAGTACCTTCGTAGGCAATAACTAGCCCATCCGTTCGAGGGCCAACCGGAATCCCAGGACGGCGGCACCTGCGGCGCAGAGCAGCCCGACCGCGAAGCACATGAGCACCCTTCGCGAGGCACGCCACAACGGCCCATCGTCGCCCTCTCGCAGAAACTTCCGGCCCCGTCTCACGACGACCACGATGCAGAAGAGGTTGATCGCAACGGCGGCGCCCCCAAAGCCGATCTTGACCAGGTGAAGTGGTGTGATCGGGTCGAGAGAGAAAAACAGCACCGCCCCAGTCGCAACCACCGCAATCACCAGCGGTAGCTCGACCAGCAAATCGATCCAGTAGTGGAACCGGATCGTGGCGCTATGCAGCTCGCGCCTTCTGAACGGCAGGAGCTCGATCACCGCCTCGGTCGCGACGACTCCGCCCCACAGTGCGAGCACGACGAGGTGGACCATCGCCACCACGTCGAAACCTCGCCCTTCTATCACCGCGCGCCTCCTTCACCTCTGATATCGCAACATCGAGCTCGGGCAATTCACTCGTCGCAGTCTATTTGCCCAAGCGGCGTGGCGTAGATGAACTCGCCATCGCCGGAGCCGGTCGGATTCCCGTCCACCTTGGTGGCGTAGGCAATGAAAATGACCAGATCGTCCTCCTCGATCTCGCACGGATCGCCTGGGATGTCGTCGGGATCGAGCCACAGCTCCACAGTCAACGGCCCATCGACCGTTTTGGGCACTCCCAGCTTTCTGAAGGACCACTGGTCCATGTTCATTACGCCGAGGGTCTTGCTACCACTGGCAATCTCGACTCCACCCTCGTTCAGGAACCGGTAGTGAACGGTGATCGGTACCTCGGCAAACGAGAAATTTACGATGCCGAGGTTCGAGCGATAGTCGCTGTCGTTCCGGACACCGGTAATCAACGAAATCGACTGGCCAGCGTTGAGAAACGCGCTCGAGTACTGGGCGGTCGGCACCGAGGTCCCGAAAGTCCCGATTTCGCTGCCCACGTTGTAGGTGCGGGTATGGGCGACCATCATCGCGCCGTCCGGATTGGACGGAAAGATGCTGTCGTCACACTCGAGGAGCAGCGAACCCTTCGAGCTGGATGTGACACCGAAAAGAGTGGCGACGATGTCCACGTAGGTCTTCGTCTCGCGTGGCTGGAGAGTCACGGTCTCCGCATATGTTCCGTTATAGGTCCCGTCCCAGACGATGTCTTCACCAGACGGGAAGTACACGACCCCAACGGTGAGCACGCCGTCGGTCACATTGTGAACCGTCAGATCCGACCTCCACGAGGTTGGCGGATCACCCGCGCCCGCCGTGTGGGCGACCACCGGGAAGAACTGCGTTTCGTTCACGATCTGCGCCCCGGCTACTGCACTCATGCCCAGAACCACCAAAACCATCAGACACACTTTTACCCGCATGGCTTGCCTCCCCTCCGGCATTCCGTTTTCGACAGACGCATTATGTGAATCGATTCACCGTCAGTATCTTTCAACAGCTGGATTTTCGCAACTGTGATCACCCCTCTTCCATGCCCTGTTTCTTTTCGAGGCGTGAACCCGACCGCCCGTGCCCGCGTTCCCCACAGGAGACCAGGATTCCCGGTCGCGAGGCTCACGGAGGGTGCCTCCGAGTACCTCCCTCCCCCGTTGACGGCGGGCTGCCGAAGTTCTACGGTTCAAGTGATCTCAGCGTTAGCCCGGTCTTCTCACCGCATTTCGTGACGAGGACGGCGAAGGGTAATGAGATGTTGGGTTTTTCACGAAACGGGCGACGCAGGCGCAGTAGAACTACGTTGAGGAGCACGTTTTACGAAAAACACGACAGATCGCTGGCATTCGCCGCCCGCAGTAGACACCCGGTGAGAAGGCCGGGTTAGGGGGTCCGCTCATGACCATCAGCCGCCAACCGTACGGTGATCGCGACAGGACCTTCGAGGCGTTCGCCCGACACGTCAACGCCGGCAAGGTCGCGATGTACCGTCAGCTCGGCCTCGACGTCGTGATGGGCGCCCGCGGCGGCGCCACCTTCACCGACGCCTGGTCCGACGAGACGTTCATCAACTGCCACTGCAACGGGGGCGTCTTCAACCTCGGCCACCGCCATCCCAGGGTCGTGGCAGCGTTGCACAACGCTCTCGACTCGCTCGACATCGGCAACCACCACCTGGTCTCGGGTTGGCGAGCCCGGCTCGCTGAAAGGCTCTCTCATACCACCCAAGATCGGCTGCCCGGCGTCGTCTTCGGCGTCGGCGGCGGCGAGGCGATCGACCTCGCCATCAAGATGGCCCGTGCCGGGACAGCACGCCAGGGCATCGTCTCCGCCAGCGGCGGCTACCACGGCCACACCGGTCTCGCGATGGCGGCCGGGGACCCCGAGTTCCGTGATCCCTTCGGCCCCAACCCACCCGGCTTCGTTCAGGTGCCCTTCGACGATCTGGACGCTCTCGAAGCGGCCGTCGATGACGCCTGCGCGGCGGTTCTCCTCGAGCCGATCCCCGCCACGCTCGGAATGCCGATTGCCGCACCCGGCTACTTCGCCGGAGTGCAGGCCCTGTGCAGGAAGCATGGCACGAAGCTGATCGTCGACGAGGTCCAGACGGGTCTCGGACGCACCGGCGCGATGTGGGCCTATCAGCACGAGGGCATCGAGCCAGACCTTGTTGTCTGCGGCAAAGGGCTCAGCGGAGGCCTGTACCCGATTGCAGCCACCCTCATGACCGGCGAGCTCTTCGCCTTCTTCGACACCCACCCGCACATCCACATCTCGACCTTCGGCGGTGCAGAGATCGGCTGCGCGGTGGCGCTCGAGGTGCTCGACGTCATCGAAGAGCCCGGGTTCCTGGATCGGGTGAACGAGCTTTCCGACCGGCTGCAGCGAGACCTCGCCGGTCTCCCGTTCGAAATTCGTCGCCGCGGTCTCATGATGGGATTCGCTTTCGCGGAGAACGGTGCGGGAATGGTCGCCGCCGCCTCACTCTACAAGGCGGGTGTGTTCACCGTCTGGGCCAACAACGATCCGAGCGTATTGCAGTTCCTGCCGCCCCTAATTCTCACTGACGACGAGGCCGACCAGCTGATCGGCCGGATCCGGGCGGCCTTCGGGTGAACAACACAGCCGACCTCCCCCCGGGCCTCGACGAGCTCGAGAACAGGGTCGACCAGGCCCTGTCGAGCGGCGACGAGAGCGCTATCGAGGTCCTCGGCTACGGCGAAATCTCGTGTGTCCTGGCGTGGCGGAGGGAGGGCGATGGGCTTGCGGCCAAAAGGCTCCCGCTCTTCGACACAGACGCCAGATTCGCGAGGTACACCGAGGCTTTCGGAAACTACCTGGAAGCTCTCGACCATGCCGGCTTGCAGGTCGTCCCGAGCCGGCTCGCGACGACCCCGGCGGCAAACGGACAGATCGCGGCATGGTGCCTTCAGCCACTGCTCGATCCGAAAGCGCTTGCACCTGAGTGGCTTCGGACCGCGGACGATAATGGCGCGCGTCGACTCCTCGGCCGGATCGCCGACCACGTGGTGTCTGCGGTCGGTCCGACCCTCGGGCTTGACGGCCAGCTGTCGAACTGGGCGGTGGTCGACGGCGAGGCACGGTACTTCGATGTGACGACCCCCATGATGCGCGATGCCCATGGTCACGAGGTCCTCGACACCGATCTCTTCCTGGCCTCACTCCCTTTTGCCCTGCGCGGACTCGTCCGGCGCTTCCTCCTGCACACCATCCTCGACAAGTACTACGACCCGCGCGGGGTGCTGGTCGATCTCCTCGGCAACCTCATCAAGGAGGGTGCGGATGCACGCCTCTCACTCGGCCTCGAGGTCGTGAACTCGAACGTCGAGCCGGCGGTCACGGAAACCGAGGTTCGCCGCTACTACCGCGAGGACGCGCTGATGTGGGAGCTCCTTCAGCTTTTCCGTCGCGTCGATCGGGCGTGGCAACGGCGTATCCGGCGGCGCCAGTACCCCTTCCTGCTACCCGGCAAGGTAAAACGCCGTGTGTGACACGATCGTCGTCGTCGGCGACAGGCGGGTTCTGTTCGCCAAGAACTCGGACCGCGACGCCAACGAGGCGCAGATTCTCGAATGGCATTGCCGAGCTCGCCATCAGCCCGGATCCCCGCTTCGCTGCACCTACGTCACGATCCAGCAGGTCGAAGAGACGGCGGCGGTCCTCCTGAGCCGCCCTTTCTGGATGTGGGGCGCGGAGATGGGCGCCAACGAGCACGGCGTCGTAATTGGAAACGAAGCGGTATTCACGCGAGGCCCGGTTGCGAAAACCGGTCTCACTGGAATGGACCTGCTGCGCCTCGCACTCGAACGCTCTACGACCGCACTCGGCGCGGTCGAGGTCATGGTCGATCTTCTCGAGCGGCACGGCCAAGGAGGTGGCTGCGACCACGAGACCCGAAAGCTCCGCTACCACAACAGCTATGTGATCGCCGATCCGACCACCGCATATGTCCTCGAGACCTCCGGCCGCGAGTGGGCGACGGAGCAGGTTCACGGCGTGCGGACGATCTCGAATGCTCTGACCATTCCAGAATTCGCTTCACGGCACAGCGATTGGCTGGTGACCCACGTTGCGTGCGGCCGGACTCGCCAGGCACGAACCAGCGCACTGGTCGGCGACGTTACCGGCCCGGCCGACCTGATGCGCATCCTTCGAGACCACGGTGAAGACCGCGATGCTCCTCGCTACTCGTGGTTCAACGGAGCCCTCGATACCATCTGCATGCACGGGGGGGGTGGTGCGGTTCACGGATCGGTCACCACCGCGTCGTGGGTCTCCGAGCTGTCACCAGGGTCCGTCCGGCACTGGGCCACCGGGACGTCGGCCCCCTGCACCGGGCTCTTCAAGCCCGTGCAGGTCGATGAGGCGCTCGACCTCGGTATCTCGCCGACGGATACCGCCGATGTGAATTCCCTGTGGTGGCGCCACGAACGGCTTCATCGATCGATCCTGCGCGACCCGACAACCCTGCTTCCAGCGATTGCAGATCACCGCGACGAGGTGGAGGAACGCTGGCTGAGTGAAATGCCAGATTCCAAATCTGCGTTCTTACAGGCGGATCAGATCCTGGAGTCGTGGATCGCACGTATCGCCACGCAATCCGTTTCAGACACCAGGCCGCCCTGGGCGCGGCGATACTGGGATACCCGGACCAGGCGGGCAGGTCTCTCGCTGTGACGGTTCGGCCATTCCGGTCCGATGTTCTGGTCTGACAACCAGAAGAAGAGATCATTCGGAACGAATCACCCGAGGCTCGGCGACTCCGGGTTTCGGAAACATGCTCGGAGGCAGGGCGTAGAACAGAAGCGAAGCATGACGGACAAACGGGGGTTTTTCACGACACGCAAGGTCGGCCTGTTTCTGCTCGCCGCGGTGCAGTCGGCACGTCTGGCGGTCGGCACGACACCCCAGTCACCAACACCGGTTGCCACGCCAACATTCGGCGAGCAGGTCGAAGTCACCGTCGTCAACGTCGACGTCTACGTTCGCGACCGGCAGGGTCGGCCCGTCGAGGGCCTGACGGCTGACGATTTCAGAGTGACCCAGGACGGCCGGGAGGTCGAGGTCACAAATTTCGCCGTGTTTTCGCCCAAGACTCTAGATCTCGGATCTTCGGCTCCGGAGATGAATGCTCCTGACCTTCGACCCGCGACCTCTCCAACGACATTCCGGCCGATCTACGTCGTGCTCTACATCGACAACGTCAACCTGAATCCGTTGCAGCGCAACAACGTGCTGATCAGGATGAACAAATTCGTTCAAGAGAACCTGGCCGCACCGATTCAGATGATGGTAGTGAGCAGCGATGCCAAGCTGAAGATCCGGCAGCCATTCACTGACGACCCGCGGCCGGTCAGAACGGCGATGGAGGAAATTTCCAGGGCGTCCGGATGGCGTTTCACGCGCGATCGGGAACGGCGCCGAATTCTGGAAACAATGGCTGAGATCCGTCGGGATGTGCTCATAGAGGACTTCAGCTTCTATCGGAACACCGAGCTCCTGATCCAGCAGAACACCGAGCTCCTGATCCTGAAACAACAGATGAAGGCGGAGATCAGAGCATTTGCGGAGTTCGAATCCCACGTCCTGCAGGATTCGCTCAGCAGGTTGCACGGCGTCATCGACGTGGTGAAAGGCATCGACGGACGAAAGTCCGTAATTTACGTTTCCAACGGACTACCGATGACGCCGGGGCTCGGGCTCATGCACCAGTTCGCCGAGGTTTTTCGCGATCCGACCATCTATACATCCCTGGCCGAAGGAACATTCGCGGCGGAGTTCACCTCACTGACTGAAGAGGCAAACCGATACGGGGTGAGTTTCTACGCGCTCGACGCCACCGGCTTGGGGCCGCTGGAGGGTTTCGAGGTAGACGCGAAGTACGTTCCCGAGGCAAGGTCATCCTGGGTGCATCGTCAAAACGAGCTGGACAGCTTGACCTTCATGGCCGACACCACTGCCGGGTTGGCGATCATCAACACCAACGATGTGAGCGAAGGCCTTGAACTCATCCGGGACGATCTTTTCAGCTACTACTCCGTCGGTTACACGATTTCGGCCGGATCTGAGGATACCGTCCACGAGATCGAGGTGATGCTCCCGGGCTACCCGAACCACGAGATCCGTCACCGCACGCGGTTTGTGGAGAAAAACCTCCAGACTCGAATTCAGGACCGAGTTTCGAGCATGCTTTCACGAATCGTCGAACCCGAGGGGGACGATCGGCTGCGCCTTACCGCAGGCACCCCTGTTCCTGCAAAAAAGGATCTCTGGAGTGTGCCGATGCGGGTTTCAATTCCGCTCGCCGACGTGGCGTTGACGGAAGAGGCGGGCCACCAGGTCGGTCACCTCGAGATCTTCTTCGGGGCTCGTGATTCCAGCGGTCGCCAGGTACAGCCGGAGCCCCGTGAGTACGAGGTCCGCATCCCATCGGCAGAATACCAAACGGCTGAGGGCCAACGATACGCAATCGTTTTCCCGATGTTGATTCGGCAGGATCGGCACGCGGTGGCCGTCGGCGTGCTCGACCTCGTCACCAATCAGGCAGTGTACGGCCGGGTCGAGGTGAACGTGCCCTGACCAACCCGAATATCGAGGGGAACATCACGCCACTCACCCCGGAAGCACGAACGAGGGAGCCATCCCTCCTCCGACTGAGACATTGATGATCGAGCTGGTCGACAGGCGGACGAAGGAGCCGGCGTAACGCCCGCCGAACAGGTAGGGATTGAGGTTGACTTTCCGTGGTTCGAACCGGAGATGCGGATCGAAGACCGGGAAGTCCTCCTCCGGGATCTCGACGTATCGTTGGATTGTCCACTCACCTGGATTTAGTGCCGCGTGGTCGAGCCTCTCCTCCCACGCCCGGAGCTCCGTCTCTCGCCCGATCATCACGTCGCGTCCGCCGTAGCCGCTCGTAGGCTTGATGACGAAGCGTTCCCTGTTGCTCCTTGCGAGCTCGAAGAGATCGTGTGTACGCCCCTCGAAGTCGACCTTACCGTTGCGAAGAACCCGGGTCCACGGAACGTGCGCCCGCTTGACGGCATTTTGCTCGGCATTGAACAACCGGTCGAATCGTGAATCAGAGAGCAGCGCCAGACATGCCTTGGAGCCGGAGACCTTGGACCGGAAGGGATTGACCACGCACACCAGCCCGCGTCGGTAGGCTTCCAGAAGGTCGCGCACACCCGGCTCATCACGCTTTTCGTGCAGCTCCCGAATGATCGCCCGTCGATAGATCAGGTTGACCGCTGTTCCATCGGCGTAGAGGATATCCCCGCGGAGCTCGAAATGGCGGGGATCGATGACCACCGCCGGCACACCTCTCTCCTGAAAACAACGCTGGACCACCTCGAACTCGGGCCAGGCACCGGCATCACTCCAGTCGACGATCGCCGCGACCGGCTTCTGGGCGAGGCCGAATTCCGAAAATGCTCCGAGCAGACCGTCGATCAAAAGGCGGCGGCAATCGCAGGATCCCAGGTCTTTCGACCACGGGTGTTCACTCAATACCGGAGACGATAGAAAGACCTCCTCGTGCAGGTCGGTCCATACGACCCCTGCCGGGCTGTCGGAGTTGAACTCGAGGAATTCGAGCCTGTCTCCGTTCAGAAACGAGTCTGGCCGGGCGATCACAACTTGGCGCTTCAGGCCGGTGTCGAGCAACGCGAACTCTTCCTCGTCAGGTGGGAGGCCAATGGTCTCGCGCACCTCCGGGTCAACCATATACTGCTCGATGATGCGCTCGGCGCAGTCGACCAGGACCTGTGAGGCACCGCGCACCAGGTCGTTCTGCTCACGCGACAGGAAGACGGGCCGCAGAAACGTCGCGATCGGTTGGCCCCGGAACCTGATGTCCGCCTCGAGCTGGCGCTGGTAGATGTCGTCGAGCATGGCCTGCCCCTGGTCGGCGCGCGCTCTCACCCACCGGTGGCAATCTTCGATGGCCTGGTCGACTCGCATACACTCCGTCCCGCGGATTTTGGATACTTTACACGACGAGGGCCACTGCGAAAACCGCAGAAAGTGCACCGGGCCAAGCGCGGCCGGGCCCAGGAGGAGCTGGCCCGATAGGTCAAGGTGACCCGGAAGACGGTCAACACGATCGAGAGGGGCGAACAGGTGCCCTCGACCCACCCGGCAATGATGATCGCCGGGGCGTTCGACGTGGCCTTAGAGGAGCAGTTACAGCTCGACGACTGATCCGGCTGCAATCAGTCGAGCGAGATGCCGTAGTAGCGGAAGACGTTGGCGCACCGAAGGCAGCGCCGGGCGTGGCGCTTCCACTTTTTCACGTACCGCGACTTGGGTGAGATCATAGCCAGCATCTCGGGGCTGACGTGGGCTCCTGTCTCGGGAAACTCGGGCACCCTCCGGTGGCGAATGGTGAAGTCCGTCTCCCCCATCCGGCCGACGATGTCGTCGAGAGTCTGCCGGCCACCCGGTTTCGTGTTGCCTTCGCCCACAGTGAGTGAATCTCCGACATCGAGTTTACATCGGAAAGCCTGGGCGACCAGGAATAACCGGGCCTTTCGCGTACCCTTCGAAGGCACTCGCCAGTTCACCAACACACCCTGGACACCTGGCCATGGATACCGAATTGACGCCCTGCCGGGAACTTTCCGTGCTCTTCGATCTCTCACTGCGGTGACACGGGGCGGAGAAAAGGGGATGCAAATGAAGAACTCACTCTGGACCTACCCATCTGAATCTGTGGCCGCGCTCGTGTGCGCGGGAGTCGCGATCGTCGCTACCCTCGCGTCATGCCAGCCGGTTGAAGCCCTCGAGACCGGAGTCTGTCGCATCGAGGTCCTGGTGGACGGGCAACCACTGACCGAGTACCCGGCTCGCGGTACGACGTACATCGAGGCGTTCAAAGGCCGCGAATACGCACTCCGTCTCACCAACCTGATCGATCGGCGGATCGCCGTCGCGCTCGCCGTCGACGGGCTCAATTCCATCGACGCAAAGACCACCGCGGCCGACAAAGCGAGCAAGTGGGTTCTCGGCCCTCATGAATCGACCATCATCAACGGATGGCAAGTCAGCAGCACCGACGCCCGCCGGTTTTTCTTCACGACCGAGGAGCAGAGCTACGGGGCCTGGCTCGACCGCACGACGAATCTCGGTGTCATCGAGGCTGTCGTTTACCGCGAACGCAGGCCACGCTGGACTATGGACCGGTTGATGGGTTCTCGCTCGCGCGATCAGAGCGCTTCCGCCAGTCCCGAACCGCCTTCCACCAAGTCGGAGAAACGGTCCCTCGAGGGATCCGCCGCTGACGACCTTGCGGCCACCGGAATTGGGCGACGGGTCGATCATCGCGTTCGCAGAGTGCGCCTCGATCTCGAGGATCAACCGGCCGATCGACTGAGGCTCCGTTACGAGTACCGGAAGCAGCTCGTACATCTTGGCGTTCTGCCGAATCTCGAGGAACGCGAAGCCCTGGCACGGCGTGAGCGCGCGACCGGCTTCTCGGACTTCTCGTTCGCCCCGGATCCGTTCAGCCGCTGAGTACGAAGCCGATCTGGAGGAGAGCGGGAATCCGCGTCCGCGTCTGCGCGATTGCGGTCTGAGGGGGCGGAGGAGAAGATGGGCGGAGGGGAATTGGAGAAAAGGTGAACAGCGCCCTGCCTTCTTTTCCTTTTCCCCTTTTCTCGTCTTCGCAATCCCGATGATCCGACACCGCGAGGAACGCTGCGGCCTACACCTCGACGCTGGACCCGGTCGAGATCGCTTTCAGCTTCTCACCCATCACTTCCGAGAGGACGCCGAACGCCTTTTCACCGGTGCAGTGACCGGAGTAGACGGTGCCTGCGACCCTTTCCATCATCTTGCACCCGATCTCTCGCACCTCGCTGCGGCTCGCCGCCATCGAATTGAAAAACGGCAGCCCGACGAGGTGAAAACCGCCGAAAACGGCTTTGACGGGCGTGTGAGGAAACTGTGCCCTGGCGGCGTCAATCAGATTGAGAACGCCATGGTGTGAGCAGCCTGTGAAGACCGTCATGCCGTCGTCCTCGTGCACCGCCATCAACAGCTCGTGATCAAAGGGATCCGGGATCAACGTCCCACTCGAATCTGCGAAGAGCCTGCGGTTACCCTTCGGCCTCGGATGCGCCGAGCCGATTGCCGTCAGCAGGTAGACTCCGGGAGAGATGACCCGCATTTCACTGACGTACTCGATCCTGCTTTCGAACCGCTCGAGCAGAGCCAGATCGAGACCGATCGGCTTCTTGATCAACCCGGGGAGCCTGAAATAACGATTGGTGCGTGGTCCTTCACGGAGAAAGACCGGCGCCTTCCGATTGAGCTCGAAGAACCGTGCGAGACCACCCCCATGGTCGAAATGATGGTGCGACACGACAGCGAGATCGACGTCCGATATCTCGACACCCAACTTCTCTGCGTTGGCGGCGAATGCCCCTGAAGCACCCGTGTCGAAGAGAATCTTGTTGCCGTTCAGCTCGACGAACAGCGAAAGACCCCACTCCGGCTGGAGATCTTCCCGGCCTTCGAGAGCACCATTTTCGATCAGCGCGGTCACCCGCATTCGGGCCTCCCTTCGATTCTCGGCCATTCTACCTGCATGTCTTCTCAGAAATCGTTCGAGGCAATCAAATGGAGGAATTTGGGCAGGATGGTCAGCGCCTCCGGGCTCGGCAGCGCCTCGTAACCGTCGATGTTGCCGAACTCCTTGATGTAGGCCAGACATCGATCCCGGTTTCCCCGCTGGTCGAGTTCCGGGTGGAACTGAGTCGCCCAGATCGGTTTTTCGGGCACACGCATCGCCTGATACGTGCACAGGGCGCTGGTGGCGAGATTCTGGACTCCGTTCGGAAGTGTCTCTGCACGATCGAAATGTCCCATCTGCGCCACGAACGCCTCGGGCAGCTGTCCGAATAGCGGATCCCCGACGCCGGCCTCGGTGAGTTCGACTTCGTACGAACCGATCTCCGCGTTCTCGGCGTCGCGGACCACCTTCCCACCGAGAGCCTCGACAAGAAGCTGAAAGCCGTAGCAGCATCCGAAGATCGGTAAGCCGACGTCGACCAGTCGCTGCAACAGCGCGATCGTCGGATCGAGAAAAGGCTGATCCCGTTCCACGACCGAAAAGTCGCCCGATCCGCCGATGATGACTGCATCGAATTCGGTGACGACTTCGGGCTCGGGTACGGCCTCGACCGCGTTGATGTAATTGAGTTCGTGATCGGCCCGACCGGTGGTCGCAGCGATGCATCGGCGCTCATGCTCGAGCATGGGATCCATGGCGAACCGACTCTGCAGAACCAATATTCGCATAACAGGTGCGTTTTCCGAGACATGATAGCGGAATCCTGTTTGATTGATCAAATGATTGCCTGGCTGTCGGCTGAGCGGCCAAGTTGCTGGATGCTGGATGCTGGATGCTGGATGCATCAAAAACATAGATTCCCCTCCGACAATGTCAAGGGGTGGGAGGGCGGATCCAGGATCTAGCATCTAGTATCCAGAATCGGGTGGGCGGGCGAGTTACCCGGAAGCGAGGTCCTTCGCCAGATCCTCGACCCCTTGCACCGTCAACGGGTACATGGG
>JAJDNM010000088.1 GCA_022340665.1 Acidobacteriota bacterium
GAGGAAGCTGTTGTAGACGATGCCGACACCGGGCGCCATCGCCCTGGCGCCGAAGAAGCGTCCCATCGTCTGGGTCAGCGACACGACGTTGCCGAAACGGTCGGCTACCGAAATCTGGGTGGTCCCTCCCGGCGGCGTATAGAAGCCGGTTTCGTTTCCCAGAATCTCATCGGAGAGTGCATTTTCGAACTCGACCAGCTCCGCCCGCTCGGCGGCGAACACCTTGCTGGTGTAGATGGTGTCCGGCGGCCGGCCGGAGATGCTCGAAGGATTCGTGAAGCGCTCGTGATCCCTGGAGGAGATGTGGAATGCCTCCACGTATGCCTGCAGCTGATTCGTCTGCGATTGGCGAAGCCACTCTGACGGGTAGTGCTCGAGGATGTTGAGGGCTTCGATGACCGCGCCGCCGGCGCCCGGCCACGGGTAGGAAATGATCTCCGTGCCGCGATAGGTCCCGTGCAGGGGCCGGTGCTCCTTGGCGCGGTAGATGCCGAGATCGCCTCGCGATATATAGCCGCCGCGTCTCTTCATATCGGCGTCGATGACCTGCGCGATGCCTCCGCGGTAGAAATCCTCGGCGCCGTATGTCGCGATGCGACGCATCGTCTGCGCCAGATCGGTCTGCCTGATGACGGTCCCGACCTCGGGCACCTCGTCGCCGTCGATGAGCAGGAGCTGCCGCAGGTTCTCACCCTCGCGAATCGTGTCCGCGTACTTGTTGATTGCCGCGCGCTTGGAGCTGGTGACCAGGAGGCCTCGCTCGGCGAGACCGATGGCCGGCTCGATGATCTCGGCCAGCGGCCTCGTGCCGTATCTCGCCAACGCGTGATCGAGCGCCGCCAACGACCCAGGGGCGGCTGCCACCTTGACGCCGTAGAGGCGGTCCTCTGCCCGAAGCTCGGCGAGCTCGTCCGTTGAAAATTCCAGCGGAACCCGCGCCGAGCCATCGATCGCGATGTCGTGCCCGTCCGCCAGGTGGATCAACACGTAGGTGGAGCCGAAGAGACCGCAGGATCCCGGAGCCGAGGAGAAGCTGACGAACGCAGCCGCGACCGCGGCATCGATCGCGTTGCCGCCGTCTTCGAGCACCAGCACTCCGGCTTCGGTGGCCTCGGGGAATCCGGTCGCGACAACCCCGTGCGTGGAGTAGCTCTCGGTCGTGTCGATCGAGGTGATCGGCGGCAGGTCCGGCGCGGCGGTACATCCCTGAAGGGCGATACCGAGGATCGCCATGCGCAGGCTGGCATTCATCGAGCGAGGCATCTTGCCGCGGGTGATACGCCTCGGCATCGAGGTCCGGCTGCAGCGCATCTGCCGCTCAGAAATCAAAGCGGATTCCGAGGCGCACGGAGCGAGGGCTCTGATAGAGAGTCCGGCGGCCGTAGTCCGGGTTGTCGACCTGCGGCTGGATCTCGGTGTTCTGGTCGTAGTCGACCACGTCCTGGGAGTTGAAGAGGTTGAAGATGTCGGCCACCAGCACCAGCTGGCCTCGGCCAAGAGTGAATCCGTAGTCTGCGTGAAGGTCGAGAGAGTAGCTGGACGTCGTCCGTGTCCTGAAGCCGTCTTCGGTTTCGATTCCCGTGCCCCTGGGTGCTTCGGGAATGTCACCGGCGCGGCCGAGCACCGGATCGGCGGCGAACGGCGTCAGCGGCCGTCCGGACGAAGCCTGAAAGCCGGCACCGAGGTTGAGTGAGTCCGTGACGTTGTAGCTGCCCCACAGCTTGAGTTGGTGCGGCCGGTCGTTGGGCAGAGGGCCCGCGCCGAGCTTGCCCAGATACCTGATGTCTCCCCGGAATCCGTACACCGGGACGCCGATCTCCGTGTAGCTCGGGTCGTTGGTCGGGTAGTCGAACATGGACGAGATGGCGGGGTTCGGCTGGTTGTTGTCGTTACGGTAGAACCCCTCGTAGGTGCCTTCCAGCTTCGAGTACCGGTAGGAGCCGACGAACGACCAGCGGTTCGAAAAACGCTTGTGGGCCGTGAGCTCGAGCGATTGATACTCGTGGATCGGATCTTCGAAGGCGCCGACGTCGAGAACCGTGCTCGGAGAGCCCGTCCGCGGGTTGCCGATGTAGCGCACCACATCGCCGGACTCCCCGGTCATGTACAGCACTGCGGCTGCGTTGGCGACGTCTTCGAGCACGCGAGGCATGTCGCGATAGAGGTACTGGATCCCGAGCGTGAGCTGGGGCAGGGCCTCGAACTCGAAGCCGACTATGCCCTCCTGGATGTAGGTCGATTTGGCGTCGGGATCGACCGTTGCCGGGCTTCCCGACGAGACCAGCAGGTGGACTCTGGTACCGAGCGCTTCGACCCCGTCCGGAATCGGCTGGGTGAGCTCCGCGTCGTAGTAATCGGCCCAGATGACCCGGCCGCCTCCGCCGAAGGTCAGCAGGGCCAGATCGTTCGGAATCCGCGCGAAAAAGCGCCCGTAGCTGGCAAAGAGCTTCATGTGGCCGGATCCGGACGGGTCCCAGGTGACGGCGAGCCGGGGGGCCCAGTTGTTGTCGAAGGTGACGTTGTTGGCGGCCCCGATCAGCTCCTGCCGCTCGTAACGGAGGCCGGCGGATATCGTCAGACGGTCGCTGACGAAGAACTTGTCCTGCAGAAAGGCCGCACCGTAGCGCTGGTCGCTCGAGCGTACCCTGGTGAGGCCGGAACGGGCGAAGCGGTACACGACTCCGAGCTCGGGGTCGGGGAGGGCACTGATCCCCACACCGGATCCCGTCTGCCTTCCGTCCCTCAGGGTGACCCTCGGGCCGGTCGAGGCGAAGACCGAATTCCATCCGACGTCTTCATAGGTGAGGCCATAGCGGATATCGTGCCTGCCGAGAATGTTGCTGGACTTGAGGTTGTACTGGAGATTGACCCCGTCGTGTTCGCCGTCGTATCGCCCTTTCCCTCCGGAGTACTGAGGGGCCCCTTGCGTGTAGTCGACGAGCTGCCACTCGTCGACCGAGGGCACCTCGGAGTAGTCATGGGCGGCCCTGGCGATGGAGGCCTCGAGCAGCCAGGCATCCGTCAGGATTCCGTGGTACCGCAGGGATTGGTAGTGGCCACCGAAGTTCAGCGCGCTGAAGGCCGCCTGGTTCGGATATAAGAGCGCACTTCCGGACTGCGGGCCCGTCAATCCCTCTCCCGGATCACCGAACAGGGAAAGGTCGAATCGATGGCCAGTTGCCGCGTTGAAGGTGACCTTGGCGGCATACGATGTGTACTCGCGCTCCCTGTCGACCTCGCCGAGATCGGCCAGCGGATACCCGTCCGGTGCGACCATCGTGGTGATCTGCTTCTGGAAATCCACCGCGGCAAAGAAAAACGCCTTGTCGCTCACGATTGGCCCGCCGAGGCTGAGGCCGAAGTCGCTGGAAGCCTCCTCGGTGATGTTGGCGTTGCCGGCCGCGAGCATGATCGTCGGTCGGCTGCCCTCGAGCCCACCCGGGCTCGCATAGGCGAAGCCGGCGCCGTGGAACTCGTTCGAGCCACTCCTGGTGATGACGTTGACCGCCCCTCCGGTCGCCTGAGCGAACTCGGCCTCGGTGCCCCCGGTTCGCACCTCGACGGTGTCGATGAACTCGTAGGTCACCCCGGTGCCGATCGATCCGTAGCTCGAAGAGTAAGTGCCGAGGCCGCCGAATCGAGGGTCGGCGATGTTGACGCCGTCGACCACATACTGGTTCTCGAGTCCGCTCGCGCCGGAGATCGAAGGGTTGGCTTGGCCGGCGCCGCCGCTGCCCGACACTCCCGGCGCCAGATAGAACGTGTCGCTCAGCCGGCGTCCGACGGGGATCTGATCCAGCATCTGGCTGTCGATCCCGAGCCCGGTGGAGACGGCTGCCAGATCGATCACCGGCGAGGTGGCGACGACCTCGATGCTCTCCTCGAAGGTTCCGGTGGGAAGGGTGAAGTGGAGCTCGGTCCGGTGCCCGAGAGAGACGATCACGCCGCTCTGCTCGACCGTCTGGTGACCTTCCGACTCCACCGTCAGACGATAGGTGTCGGGAGTGAGGTGAGGGATCAGAAAGCGACCGTTCACGTCGGTGCGGACGACCCTCGAGCCCTGGCTCGAGGTGGCGGTGATCATCGCGCCGGAAAGGGTGTTCGAATTGTCGTCCACAACCCGGCCCGCGAGGGACCCCGTTGTCTCCTGTTGCGCGACCACCAGCTGAGTACCAGCGAGCAGCACAATCAGGGTGAATATCACTTGGGACGTTACCAACGTCCGCGCATATCTCGAGCCAGCAGACAAACACCGATCCTTCACAGCCGACATCGAACGCATCTGCTCCAACCTCCAGTCGTCACGTTGCATAGCGAACGGTAATGTAACCCATCGCCGGACACCGGTGCCACCCGTCGCATTGTCACGGGCGCGTTAGGGATGGCGGCGCGACGACGACAATGCGACGAGTGGCACCTTGCTCGTCTCGCAGAGCGATGGGGGTAGGGGAGATTCCGCGCAGTTGCGGCTTGAATTGTCATCCAGTGCGGTTGCACCGGGCAGTGCGACGGCAGTCGATGAAAGGGAACGGCAGCTACTCGGAGGGCCGTGCATCCGAAGTCTTTCTTCGGAGGCGCTTGTCGTCGGGCTTGGTTGCGCGGACCACGGCCTGGAAGACTTCGTCGCCGGACGCGAACGGGCTGCCACACAACGACCACCCTTCGGCCAGGCGCCGGTTGACTGCCTCGGAAAGTTCCGCCGGGTAGGTCGCCGACAACAGTTCGTACTCGTGAATCTGGGTCATCGAATTCCCCCTGTCGCTGATTCAACCATATCGTATCTGGGGGCGCAGGAGAGGCCCGAAAAGGCTCGATTCAGCCGATGAATGCCGACAATCCGTTCCTGATGAAGATTGCAGCGAATACCAGGAGGGCCACGGCGAGGAGTCGGATGATCAGCACGTAGGCGCGACCCCGCAACACGGCGCGGGAGCGTGCGACCAGCACCGCCAGAACACATTTCGAGCCAACCAGGCAGGCGTAGAAGACGACGAGAAATCCAACTGAGGCGATCCAGCCGGATGCGTGTGCTCGGAGAAGAATTGGAGTCCCGATCGTCAGCCAGAAGAGATAGGGGTTCGGATTGAGGAAGTTGACGGATACGCCTTTGGCGAGAGATGCCCGGACTCTGCCTTCGGTTTCGACCGCAGTGGTTTTCAACTCGGCGCTGCGAAGCCCGGCTATCCCGTAGGTCGTCAGCAAAACGCCGCCGGCGAGGCTGACAACCCCGAGGGCCGACTTGGAGTTCTCTATTCGTGCGAGCAGGAGGATGGCTGCGGCGATGACTGGACCATCGGTGATCAACGGTGACAACGAAACCGCGAGGCCGGCGTTTCGTCCTCGAACCAGGGTCTCGGAGACCACCAGCGTCAACAGCGGCCCTGGCGAGAGCCCGCCGCTGAGTCCGAAGACGGCTGCTGCGACGAAAAACTCGAACATCGCATCAGTGTACGCGGATCATGAGGTCCGGCCCGGATCAAGTCGGGTATTCGGGGATTGGTCGACCCTGACTATTGTTTGATATCTCGAGCCTGGTCAGGCGAGGAGTCTATTCGTTCTTTTTGATGAACGTTCCGTCGTTGTACTCGCGGAAGGCGGTCGCGAGCTCTTCGCGGGTATTCATCACGATCGGGCCTGACCAGGCGACTGGTTCGCCCAGAGGCCTGCCGGAGACGATGAGGATGCGGAAGGGGACATCCGTCGCCCGAGCGAGGAGCGAGTCGCCCTTGGTGAAGAGCGCGACCTGGCCGCGGTTGAGCTCGTGCGAACCGTTCGGGCCGACGCGTCCCCGCCCCTCGATGGCGTAGGCGAAGGCAGTCCGATCCGAGAGGGTCGGGTGCTCGAAGTCGGCGTCCGGCTCGAGGGTCACGTCGAGATATTCCGGCTCGACGACGACGTCGTCGACGGGTCCCCGAACACCGGCCACCTCTCCGGCGATGACTCTGATCCTGAGCCCGTCGTGCGGCGAGATCTCGGGGATCGTGTCGCTCGGGAGGTCGCGGTATCGCGGAGCGGTCATCTTCTCGTCGGCGGGCAGGTTGGTCCAGAGCTGGTAACCGCGCAGGCGTCCACCGGTGTGCCGAGGCATCTCCTGATGGATGATGCCGCTGCCAGCCGTCATCCACTGAACGTCGCCAGCTCCGATGACCCCCTCGTTTCCGAGGCTGTCACTGTGTTCGACCTCGCCGTCCAGCATGTAGGTCACCGTTTCGATGCCGCGATGGGGGTGCCAGGGAAAGCCGGCAATGAAGTCGTCCGGGTTTTCGGAACCGAAATCGTCGAACAGGAGAAACGGGTCGAATTTCGGTACTTCGGGGTAGCCAAACACGCGGTTGAGGCGGACGCCGGCTCCCTCCATGGTGGGCTTTCCGGAAATGAGAAGCGCTATGGAACGCGTTTGGGTCATGCTTCGCTCTCCTCCGGTATGGACAACACGACGGCCGCCGATTTCCTTCTCACATCTCGGATCTTGCGCCTCGGTTCGCCCGGTGTCGATGAGGCCGGTCACACATCTTGGCCACTGGTCTCGGGCGAGGACGGCGATGAGGCGACCGGTCGAGATTCGATCTCGGCGCAGGCATCGGCAGACCGAGGTATTCTCGGTGCGAGTTGAGCGCCGATTACCCTCCCGGTTCGACCGAAGAGCGGGTTGCGTCCTATCGCAACCCCGAGCTGCAGGCGATCTTTGGCGTGACGCTGATCGCGGTGCTCGGAGTTTCATCAATTGCACCTGCCTTGCCGCGGATCGCGGAGGTCCTCGGCGTTACTGCAGGAAAGGTCGGACTTCTCGTCACCGCATTCACCCTCCCGGGCGTGCTTCTGACGACCGTTGCCGGGATCCTGGCGGATCGATATGGTCGGCTCCGCGTGCTGCTGCCCGGCCTCATCCTGTTCGCGATTGCCGGCACCGCGTGCTTTTTCGCCGAAAGCCTGCATGTGCTGATCGGTCTGCGGGTGGTGCAGGGGGTCGGCGCCTCGGCCATCGGTTCGATCAACGTGACGTTGATCGGCGACCTCTTCGTCGACCGTCAGCGGACAACCGCAATGGGTCTCAACGCCAGCGTGTTGTCGGTCGGTACCGCCGCCTACCCGGCGGTCGGAGGCGCGCTCGCGATGATTGCGTGGTCAGCGCCTTTTGCGCTCGCTCTGCTCGCCCTGCCGGTCGCCGTCCTCGCCATGCGCCGCCTGCAGGTGGCGCCGAAGGGCGACAAGATAGATCCGGGCGACTATTTCCGCGATCTCTGGGGAATCGTTCGCCGCCGCGACGTCCTGGCGTTGTTTTTTGCCAGCACCTCGATCTTCATCCTGTTGTACGGCGCCTACATCACGTTCCTGCCGTTCCTGATGGCGCAACGCTTCGGTTCGACCTCGCTTGGCATCGGTCTGCTGATGGCTTTCCTGTCGATATCGACCGCGATCACTTCGGCCAATCTCGGCCGGTTGGCTGCGCAGTTGGGCGAGGTCAAGGCCATGCTCGTCGGCTTTGTCGTCTTCGCCGGCGGCCTCGCTCTGGTCCCGCTGGTGCCGAGCGTCTGGATGCTGGCCGTTCCTGCGGTGCTGCTCGGCTTCGCCTTCGCCACGACGATCCCGGTGGTGATGGTCCTGCTGACGGCGATCGCACCTGTCGACCGGCGAGGTGCAGTGATGTCGCTCAACGGTACGGTCCTGCGTCTCGGTCAGACCCTCGGACCACCGGTGATGGCAACCGTCCATCGAGTGGCCGGCATAAACGCCGTCTTCTTCTTCAGCGCATTCTTCGCCCTCAGCCTCGCGGCCTTGATGGCGTGGGCGGTGCCGTCAACGAATTCGGAATTCGGAATTCGGAATTCGGAATGAGATTCGCAAACTAAGTTCGGAGGTAGGACGCTCCATTGACGTCGATGATGGTTCCGGTCGAAAACTCCGAACCTTCCGATGCGAGAAAGAGCACCGCGTGCGCGACCTCTTCCGGTTTGGCGACTCGACCGAGGGGGCTCTGGGCGCGGACCGCGTCGCCGTCGGGCCCGTCGAGGACCCGGGAAGCGAGGTCGGTGTCGACGAAGCCGGGCGCCACGACCCCGACGAAGATCCCGTGAGGTGCCAGCCTCTGGGCGAGAGACTGGCTGAACGCGTTGAGCCCGGCCTTGCTCGCACCGTACGCGGGCCCTTCGGGTTCACCGCGGAAGGCCCCACGGGACGAGACGTTGACGATCCGGCCACCACCGTGCTCGATCATGTATCGAGCGGCGCAGTAGGCGACGTTCGCCGGGCCGAAGAGATTGGTCGCGAGCACGTCCCGCCAGGCCTGCCGCCACTCGTCGTAATCGACCTCTTCCAGGCGGTGGTAGATGTAGATGCCGGCGTTGTTGACGACGATGTCGAGGGCACCGAATTGCTCGATCACGGATTCGATCATCTTGTGCACCGACTCCGGGTCTGAGACGTCGCCCTGAACCATCTGGTGTGGGCCGCCCTCGAGCGAATCGATTGTCTCCCTCGCCGCATCCTCGTTTCGGAGGTAGTTAATGGCCACGCGAGCGCCTCGAGAGGCAAACGCGGCCGCCACCGCGCGCCCGATACCGCGCGAACCTCCGGTGATGAAAACGCATTTTCCGGAAAAATCCATGATGACCTCCCACAGAAGGCAAACGCGCGCAGCGTAACGCCGTCAGCATAGTCGAGAATCGAGAGTTCAGAGTCGAAAACCTCTCTCCGCTAGCTCGAGGTGTGCAGCGCCGGGGCATGGCTGCAACTCTCAACTCTTCACTTTCAACTCTTCACTCTCAACTCTTCACTCTCAACTCTTCACTCTCAACTCTCAACTCTCCTCGTTGATCCTCTTGCCTGACGCGCGTATTTCCGGATCACTTCTTCCGGCGCGTGAAGCACAGCCCCGACCAAGTGGCGTCGATCGAGCAGATCTTGAAGTCGACCAGACCAGCGGCAAGGCCCGTCGCTCGAACCTTTGTCTGGGTGACATCCGAGGCGACGCCCGAAGACTTCTTCGGCCAGCAAACCCAGAGCCTCCCATCGCCCGAGACCTCCGCCATGTGACCAATCTTCTCCTCGAGTTCGGTGCGGGAGGTCAGGAACCACAGAGTGACCTCGGCATCCGGGTCGGTCTGGGACTTCACCCCGACGCCGGCAGGCAGTTCGCCCAGGGTGGACATGAAATCGGCCGGTGCGCCGATCAGGGCAAGTCGGGAGTTCTCCCTGATTCCGAGCTTCTTCGGCAGGGGGGTGCCCGCGTACCCTGCGAAGTCGGAATCCGGAACAACCGGATCGGCGGGCGGCTCGGCGATGGCCCGCCGCACGGCCGGCGCAAGGTCGTCGGCCGACGCGTAGATGGCATCCGGGAGAATTTCGCGAGTGCGTGCCACCTTGTCCTGCAGTCCGTCGACGAACACGAGAGGTGTGTGACGAGAGCCCTTCGCGGTGCGCAGGCTGATGCCGACGTCGCGACCCTGGGACGGGAGTCTCCCGAGATCGATGACCACCGCATCGGGCGCTGACCGACCGAGAGCGCGAAGGCCTGGACCGTCGAGGGAGCTGGCATCGACCGCGAAACCTGCTGCTTCGAGGCCCGCTTGTAGCTCGGCGGCGCGGTCCTTCTTCCAGCAGACGAGGCGAACGAGAGTGGGTTTGCTCACTGGGGGATCATATGTTAGATGAATTCGGAATTAGGAATTCGGAATTAGGAATTAGGAATTAGGAATTCGGATTTTCGAGCTCGGGTTTGGCTCTCACGAGTCCGTTGTGTCATTCCGAGTTGGGGTTTCCCTGTCACGAGTCCGCTGTGTCATTCCGACCGAGGGAGCGGCATGTCACGGCGTAGCCGGAGGCGAAGCCGGAAGCGACCGAGCGGAGGAATCTATGGAAAAGACTGAAGGGCGATGTTGCATTGCCCACAGATTCCTCGGCTTCGCACCTGCGGCGCTCCACTCGGGATGACCTTCCGCCTGAGATGCGGCGGGCAACCAATGGTCATCCCATATCGAGATAGTGGCTGCGGAGGCCTGAGAGCTGCGTTCCCAGATAGGATCCGGATGGGCCAGGCGGTGTTGGTAGAATGCAGTCTCACAGGAGGGCAGGATGAACACCGAAGACCTGCAGATTCTCAGAGGCCTGCTCACCGAGTCCCGGGTCTTGTCGCTCGGCGTGTTGGTCGATGGCAGTCCCCACGTCGGTCTGTTGCCGTTTGTGATCTCGTCCGACTACGGTTCGGCTCTGGTCCACGCGTCGCAGCTCGCCCGCCATAGCCGCGGGCTGCAGCCCGGCTCTCAGTTCAGCATTTTGATCCATGCCGGTGTCGATGATGAGAGTGATGCTCTCCAGGTCCCGAGGGTCACCTTTTCGGGAGTGGTGCACCTGGTCGCCCATACGGACCTGGATTACGAGGCCTCACGCAGGTCGTACATCAGAAAGTTTCCGTCGTCTGAGAAGACCTTCTTCCTCGGAGATTTCAATCTCTACCGGCTGCATTTCGAGCGGGGGTGGCTGGTGACCGGCTTCGCCCGGGCGATCACGCTCGGTCCGAGTTCGCTGGAGGAACTGTCGCGGATGGACTAGTCGAGGCGAGACATCGCCTTCTGGCGTCTGCCGAGCCAGAGGCCAATCATCATCCAGACAGCGGCCAACGGAGTTGCGACCAGCGAGATCGACGCCGCGCCGAGGCCGAGAGCCCCGAGACCGGCATACGACCACGCTCCGACCTGATCGCCGAGCCGGTAGACGAAGGTGTCGATGAAGTTCTTGGCCTTGTACTTCGCCTCTCTCGGCAGCACCGTGTACAGCATTTCGCGGCAGGGCCGTGCGATGGCGTAGTTGCTGGTGCGTCGCAGGACCTGGAACACGGCAATGGTCATCAGGGTCGGGGTGATGCCCACTGCCGCGAAACCGAGAACGCATACCAGCGGGAGCGCGGCCAGCGCGAGGGCGACTCCGATGCTGCGGACGATTCGCCCGGTGAAGAAGATCTGAATGAACGCGGTGAGGCTGTTGACCACCAGATCGATGCGGGCGAAAAACACGGTCCGGGCTGCCCGATCGCTGAAGCTCGCCTCGACGATCTCCGCCTGCTGGAAATAGAGGATGGTGGCGGTGATGGTGTAGAGCAGCATGTATCCGACGATGCCCAGGAGGTAACTCGACGAGAAGACTGTGCGGATGCCGTCGAGCACTCCACCGCCAATCGGTCGCTCGGATCTCCCCGACGGCGGCCGCAACGGGTCGTCGTCGACCTGGTCGGTCGAAGCGACGGCCATCAGGCGCCGAGCGGCGAGCATCGCCAAACCGAGGATCGCCGCCGAGACCAGCAAGAGGTTGGTCGGCCCGAGCCGTTCGGCGAGGAACGCGGTGATTGACGAACCGAAGGCCGCGCCGATGGTGCCGCCGACCGCGACGAAGCCGAAGAGGCGCTTGGCCTGATCCGGGCGGAACAGATCCGCCATCAACGACCAGAAGATGGACACCACGAAGAGGTTGAAGACGGACGTCCAGACGAAGAAAACGCGACCGGTCCACACCCCGGCGCCTTCGGAGCTGAGGAGGAAGAAAAGCCAGAACGCCACCAGGTTGAGGGCGAAAAAGGTGTAGGAGAGTGGGATGAATATGCGTCGCGGCAGACGCGAAACCAGGGCGGTGAAGAGGGGATGGACCAGGAGCATCCCGAGCAGGGTCCCGAGAAACAGCCACGGCAGGTTTCGAACCCCGCCCGCGACGCCCATATCGTCCCGAATCGGACGGATCACGAAGTAGGCTGCGAGCAGAAGAAAGAAGTACAGGGCCGCCCACAGCATGGGACGGATCTCGTCATCTTCGACGGCAACGATTCTGTTCAAGAAACCCATTTCTTCAAATTAGGAATGAGGAATTATGAATTCTGAATTCCCACCCACCCTCCCGATCCCAGAGGGGGTGGAGGGGAAATCCGAAATCCGAAATTCGAAATCCGAAATGCGCAGGTGGGTGGCATTCCTAATTCCTCCTTCCTAATTCCTCATTTTCGACTGTGCCACGCTTTCAGCACCTTCTCCTCGAGCTCGGCCGGACACCCCGCCCTGGGTTTCGATCTCTTTTCTTCGTCGAGCGAGTTCCAGTACTTCATCGTAGCCACCGCTGTGTCGGCAAGAGGCCTGAAGGTCAGGCCCGCCTCGATGGCGCGATCGATGTTCGAGGCCGCGAAGCCGGCGTACTCTCCGACCGGAGGCACCCAGACCGTCATGTGCATCCACGGCTGGACCTCGTGCTCCTCGAGGAAGTCGGCATCCACCCAGGTGAAGGAGATGTCGTTGTCGACGGTGGCGCGGATTCCGTACAGCATGCCGGCGATCGACATCGGCGAACGTGGACCAACGCCGTTGAAGATGCCGGTGGTGCCGTTCTCGACCAGCCGGATGTTCCACTCGCCGAGATCACGCGCGTCGATGAACTGCACCGGGTCGTCCGGGTTGCCGGGCGCCATCACCTCACCGCCTTTGTAGACCCGAACCGGCCAGTAGGTGAACCTGTCCGAGTAATCGCCGGGGCCGACGATCAGCCCGGGCCGCACTATGCAGGAGCGCTCGTTCGAGAATGCCTTTCTCGCCTCCGCCTCACACCGGGCCTTGAGTGGGCCGTAGTTCTCGCCAGTGATGTCCTTGGTTGTCAGTACCTTGGCCTCGTCCTCCGGCGAAATCCGGCCGACCGGTGCCGTCTCGTCCTGATTCGGGATCGAGGAATCTGCGTAAGCAGAAATCGACGAAGTGTAGAGGTAGTAGTCGGCCGCCTCGGCGAGCAGACCGGCCGACGCAGTCACCCAGCGCGGGATCGACGCGGTGTTGTCAATCACGGCATCCCACCGGCGTCCGGCCTCGACCTGGTCTTCTACAGCGGAAAGGTCGTCCGCTCGATCGCCCCTGAGTTTTTCCAGCTCCGGGAAGAGGTGAGTGTTGGTCTTCCCGCGATTGAACAGGGTGACCTCGTGCCCGCGAGCGATGGCGTAATCGACCATCGGAGGGCCGATGAGTCCGGTGCCGCCGAGGACGAGGATCTTCAACTTCTTGGAAGCCTTTTCCACTGTGGACGGGCCGGTCGAGGCCCGGGCTGTCACGCCGAGGCTGGCGGCTCCGCCGGCCATGATGGACAATTGGACGAAATCTCTTCGGGAGGTGGTCATGGAAGCTCCTTTCCATCGTATTCGAGGGGGAGTATACGGCAGCACCGAATTCGGAATTCGGAATTCGGAAATCCAGCCGCGCCTCTGCACGATTGGGGGGGCGGAGGAGAACTCAAAACTCAAAACTCAAAACTGAAAACTGCCTTCGGATAATCGAGGCTGCGAGTACAATCCCTTCCTGGAGGGTCGATGGCAAAGCTGAGCGGAAAGGTCGCGTTCATCACAGGAGCGTCGTCAGGGATCGGCGCCGCCATGGCTCGAGATTTTGCCCGCCGGGGCGCGGACCTGGTGTTACTGGCGCGCAGATGGGAGCGCATCGAGGCGCTGGCCATGGAGATCAGGGCACGCGGACGCCGGGCCTTGACCGTTCGTTGCGACGTCACGGTCGACGGCGAGGTCGAAAAAGCGGTCGAAGAGGCATTGAACGAGTTCGGGCGCATCGACTTCGTGGTGGCCAACGCCGGCTTCGGCGTCGCCGGAGCGGTCCACAAGTTGTCGCTCGAAGATTACCGGCGCCAGTTCGAAACGAATGTATTCGGAGTGCTGCGGACCGTGCACGCGACCCGTGACGCACTGATCGCGAGCCGCGGAGTGATCGCCATCATGGGCAGCGTGATGAGCTTCGTGACGATGCCGGTCGGGTCGCCGTACTCGATGAGCAAGCATGCGGTTCGTGCCCTTGCGGGCTCGCTGAGGGCTGAGGTCGCGAAGTACGGCGTGAGCGTGGTGTTGCTCGCTCCCGGTTACGTCGACTCGGAAATCCGCAAGGTCGATAACCAGGGCCAATTCAACGCTGAAGCTCGGGACAGCATCCCGAGCTGGATCAGCATGGATACCGACAAGGCGGCGGCGAAGCTGGTCGACGCTGTGGTCAAGCGGAAGAAGATCGCGGTCATCACCGGCCACGGCAAGCTCCTCGTGTTTCTCGAACGGCACGCTCCGTGGCTGGTGAGCTTCCTGACCGGGGCGCTGGGCATCAGCAAGCGACGCGAGCGGAAACGCTGACGCCCGGGCACCGTCATCGATTGTGGCAGACTCGAGGATTCTCAGCAGATAGGTGATCGTGCCCTGCTTGTCATACTCAGTGAGTCCGTAGGCCACTACCTCCCCGTCATCTCGAGCGAGCGAGGACCGGAACGGTCCGACTGAGCCGAGGGATCTGTGGGCATTTCGGATGCGCATTGCTGTCCGGACCCACAGATCCCTCCGCTCGTTCGCTTCCGGCTTCGCCTCCGGCTACGCCGTGACATGCCGCTCACTCGGTCAGGATGACAAAGAATGGTGTGCGGCCCTCGGTCGAAATGACAGGGCGGGGGCGGGCTGGAAATCCGAAATCCGAAATTCGAAATGCGTACGTCTGCTATCGTCTTTCCCATGAGCGACGAACTCCCGAGAGTGACGATCTATACCGATGGCGGCTGCCGTCCGAACCCGGGTCCGGGGGGTTGGGGGGCGGTGCTGCTCCATCCCGGACAAGATCCGCACGAGCTCTCGGGAGGGAAGCCGAAAGCCACCAACAACCGCATGGAGCTGGTCGCAGCCATCGAAGCGCTGGGCGCTCTCGAGGGTCCGCATCGGGTCGACCTCTACACCGACTCGACCTACCTTCGGAAGGGCATCACCGAGTGGCTGCCGAATTGGCTCGAGCGCGGCTGGAAGACCGCCGGCAAGAAGAGGGTCAAGAACCGCGATCTGTGGGAGGAGCTCGCGAGGGCTCTCGAAATTCACGATGTCGCATGGCACTGGGTCAAGGGGCATGCCGGCGATCGCTGGAACGAGGTCGCGGATCAGCTCGCTTCCAGTGCCATTCCCCGTGCCCCGCTGCCGATCGACGATCCCAGGGCGGTCCACCTCTTCACCGCCGCCGCGTACTCGGGGAAACAGAAGGCAGGTTCGTGGGGTGCGGTGCTGAGGTTTGGTGACTCGGAAAAGGGCTTGAGCGAGAGGGTCGATGGCGCGTCGGCCAACCGGATGCACCTGATGAGCGCCATTGGCGGTCTCGAAGAGCTCAAGCGGCCGATGCGCGTCCACCTCTACACGGTGTCGGATTATCTGGAAAACGGTGCCACAGCCTGGGTTCCGGCCTGGCGCGATCGCGGGTGGCGGACCCGCGATGACAAACCGGTGTCCCATCGCGATCTCTGGCAACGCCTCGACGATCTCGGCCGGAAGCACCGCATCGAGTGGCACGTAGTCGACGGAAAGAACCCGCCGGAGGACCTCGAGTACGCGAAGCAGCTCGCCAAAGACGCGCTCACACAGCCGGAGTAATTGGGAATGAGGAATTAGGAATGAGGAATTAGGAATTCCCACCCACCCTCCCGGTTCTCCGGGGGGTGCGGTGGAAATTTCGAAATTCGAAATTCGAAATTCGAAATGCGCTGGCTCTGAGTATTCCGAATTGGATCAGGGCGCCACCGGCATCACGTACGTCGGATCCCCGGTGATATCGTCGATCACCGTC
>JAJDNM010000089.1 GCA_022340665.1 Acidobacteriota bacterium
CGCTTGACAATGGCGTTCTACTCCTATTTCCTATGGGCCGCATGGCGGATGCAAAGCCCCTCATCATCGTCGAGTCGCCGGCAAAGGCGAGGACCATCTCCAGATTCCTGGGATCGGACTGGGAGGTGGAATCCTCGATCGGCCACATTCGCGACCTGCCTCCGTCGGCGGCCGAGATCCCGAAGAAGTACAAGGGTGAGAAGTGGGCGCGGCTCGGCATCGATGTCGAGAACGATTTCGAACCCCTCTACGTGATCCCCGCCGACAAGAAGAAACAGGTCGCCACACTGAGAAAGAAGCTCAAGGACGCGACCGAGCTCTACCTCGCGACTGATGAAGATCGCGAAGGAGAGGCGATCGCCTGGCACTTGATCGAGGTCTTGAAGCCCAACATTCCGGTCAAACGGCTCGTCTTCCACGAGATCACGGGAAGCGCTATCGGCAACGCCCTCGCCGAACCGCGCGACCTCGACGAGCGGCTAGTTGCAGCACAGGAAACGCGCCGCATTCTCGACCGCCTGGTGGGCTACGAGGTCTCGCCGGTGTTGTGGAAGAAGCTACGGCCGAAACTGTCGGCCGGCCGGGTGCAATCGGTCGCGACCCGTCTGATCGTCGCCCGCGAAGAAGCACGTATGCGCTTCGTCGAGTCAGCCTATTACGGCGTCGAGGCAACCCTCGAGGGCGAGGGCGACGAGCGCTGCTGCACCGCCCGCCTGGCCGAGCTCGACGGACGCAAGATTGCGAGAGGCAAGGACTTCGACCAGGAGACCGGCGAGCTCAAGACCACGGCGCTGGTCCTGAACGGCGAACAGGCTCAGAAGCTGGCGACTGAGCTGGCGGACGCAGTTTTCGCGGTTGCCGACGTCGCCGAGAAGCCCTTCACCAACCGCCCCTACCCACCCTTCATGACATCGACCCTGCAGCAGGAGGCGGGTCGCAAGCTGCGCTTCAACGCCCGCCGCACAATGCGGGTAGCCCAGAGCCTGTACGAAAACGGCTACATCACCTATATGCGCACCGACTCGCTGACCCTGTCGGGCGAGGCGCTTGGTGCCGCTCGCCGCCAGGTGGAAGAGCTCTACGGCGCAGAGTATCTGCCCGAGCAGCCGCGCGTGTACCGTTCGAAATCGAAGAGCGCGCAGGAGGCACACGAGGCGATCCGCCCGGCCGGCGGACGCTTCCGTACGCCGAAGGAGCTTGCCTCCAAGCTCGACCGCGACCAGATGAAGCTTTACGAGCTGATCTGGAAGCGCACCCTCGCCTCGCAGATGAAGGATGCCAAGGGGGTCCGTACCCAGGTCCGGATCGAGGCACCCACGGCGGAGCAGGGAACGGCCAATTTCACCACGTCTGGCAAGGTCATCACCTTCGACGGTTTCTACCGCGCTTACGTCGCGTCTTCTGACGACCCCAAGGATGAGGGGGCCGACACGGAGAGGATCCTCCCGAAACTATCCGTCGGCCAGGAGCTCAACGTCATCGGTCTCGAGGCCACCAGCCACACGACCCAGCCACCACCGCGCTACACCGAGGCGAGCCTGGTGAAGGAGCTGGAGGCGCGCGGCATCGGCCGGCCCTCGACCTACGCCTCCATCATCCAGACGATCCAGGACCGCGGATATGTGTGGCACAAGGGGCAGGCGCTGGTGCCGACCTTCACCGCATTCGCGGTCATCAGGCTGCTCGAGCGGCACCTCCCGGACCTGGTTGACTACGACTTCACTGCCCGCATGGAGGACACCCTCGATTCCATCGCCAACGGCCAGACCGAGGCCGTTCCGTGGTTGCACGACTTCTACTTCGGCCTGGCGGAAGACGACCCCGACCGCCTGCAGATCATGCGCATGGGGCTTCATGCCCTGGTCGCCACCGGTGACGAGATCGAGCCGCGCGAGGCGTCGCGGATCACCGTCGGGCAGACCCCCGACGGCGAAAGGGTCTCGGTCCGCGTCGGTCGCTACGGTCCCTACATCCAGGTCGGCGACAACGGCCAGCGCGCCTCGGTGCCCGACGACATGCCGCCCGACGAGCTGACCCTCGAACGCGCACTCGACATGGTAGCCAGGGCGGCCGAGGGCGACCGCTCGATTGGTGACGACCCGGAGACAGGCAAGCCGATTTACGTCAAGGAGGGCCGCTTCGGACCCTATGTCCAGCTTGGCGATCGCGAGGACGGCGGCGAGAAACCGCGGATGGTCAGCCTGTGGAAGGGCATGTCGCCCGACACCGTGACCCTCGAGGACGCCCTGCTCCTGCTCTCCTTCCCAAAGGAGCTCGGCCAGCACCCGGAGACCGGCGAGACCATCACAGTCCAGGACGGCCGCTACGGTCCCTACATCAAGATGGGTTCGGAGACCCGCAGCCTCGAGCGCCAGGACCAGCTGGCCACGATCACCCTCGATGAGGCGGTGGCCAAGCTCAAGGAACCCAAGAAGGGCCGCCGCTCCGGCGCCGCTTCGGTCATCGCCGACCTCGGCGGCCATCCCGAGTCAGGCGAGAATATCCAGGTCAAAACGGGCCGCTACGGTCCCTACGTCACAGACGGTACCGTCAATGCCACCGTGCCCAAGGGCACCGATCCGGAGAAGGTCGACCTGGACCAGGCGGTCGAGCTCCTCACCAAGCGCGAGGAGAAGCTGCGGTCGCAGGGCAAGGACCCGCGGGCGAAGAAGAAGCGCAAGAAGGAATAGCCCGATCCTTCTGGTTCCACTGATGTGGGGGCGCCATATATATCCCGCCCTGGATCGATGAAACCAGCCCGAACGACCGAGGGCGGGGATAAACCCCGCCCCTACGACTCCTTCGCCTCCACGCCACCGGGGGGGTGGGTGGGAATTCCTAATTCCTAATTCCTAATTCCTAATTCCAACCAACCCGGGCCACAACATCCCGCCGCGGATCAACCGCCAATCAGCCCCCAGCGCCCCCTTCCACCATTTCGAACGGAATCTCCGCCACGCCCTTTGTGCCGTCCGTAGTCTGCTCGAGCTCGACTATCAGCTTGTAGGATCCCGGTTGGGAGAATCTCCCGAGCGGCAACGCTCTGCCGAACATCCAGACCCCGTCCGCCAACCTGGTCAACGAAGCCCGCTGGGGGGATGTGCTCGCCACCACCTGGCCATCCTTCGACAACGAGGTCGAAACCGTGAACTGCGGGTCTCCATCAGCATTCAGCTCCGGACTCAGGATGCAGGCCATGTAGTTCAGATCCCGGTTGCTGGCCGTTGGAAAGCTATTGACGAGCAACGGAGCCACGCGCCAACCTCCGATGTTGAACGGGTCTCCTGGAACCGACCGGGGAACCTGCTGCACGTCAACCCCCCACACAAAATGCGACACAGCCGTTTCCCCAACCTCAGCTTCGGCCGTCTCGATCTCGAGTGTCTTCGATCCCAACACGCCGGCATCATTCGCAACAGCGAAATCCAGTAACCACCGGCCGTCATCGACCGGGACTGCCACTTCGATGCCCCCCCCACTCGCCGGAAGTTCGTCGGCCGGCATGAAGAAGTCTCCGAGCTCCTCGCCCGAACCTGGGTCGCGCACTCGGCCCATCAAAACGAGATCCTCGAAGGACTCGACACTCGGATTGATGTGGAGCCAGAGAAAGTGCCGCGGTCCCCTGGCGAGGCCCGCCGTTGCACACGCCGCCATCGAATCCGGCCATTGCCTTTCATCGGCGTCCAGCCATCTCCGCTCGTCATCCGAAAGAGGTCTCGAGCCGGCGACGAGCCCGGACCTCGGCGCCTCCGTCAACTCCGGATGCACAATCAGGGCCTCCGGCATTATGCCGAGCAGACGCATCAACTGAGCGTTGGTGCGATCGAGCACGTAGTCGTTGTCATCAACCTCGGTCTCCAGGAACACGGCGTGAAGAAAATACTGACCGACTCCTATGGGCAGCTCTTCGGCTTTGTACTCCCAGATCTCGGTCGATCCCTGGTTCTGGTAGAGGCTGCTCGTGGGCACCATCCGCGAGCTGTCCATCGTCGATGTGCCCGGGGTCAGAATTTCGTTCGCGAACGCCCCCGGCGGACGGTTGTCCCGCCGCCAGGGTTGCCCGAGCAGATACAGGACCAGCGCCCTGTCCGACAGAGCCCCCCGAGTCGATTCGAAGCTGTACATCTTGTCGGCGGCCTCGACCTTCTGCCCGAAGTCGAAGCGAAACTCGTTGACCGGCGTGCTCAGGTCGGGATCGCGTTTCGCCCAGAAGAGAGCGATGAACGCCTCCGCTTCCTCGTCGCTCGCGACCTCCTTCCAGGCCTTTTTCTCGGCCTTCGTCAGCAGGAACCCCTCCGGTCCCTCGAAATACGTCC
>JAJDNM010000090.1 GCA_022340665.1 Acidobacteriota bacterium
GCCGGTGGTGATCCAGTCAGAATACCTGCCCCATCCGCACTGTTGCAGAATAGACACCAAATTCTCCATGAGGAGGCAGATATGCAATCACGCACCCTGGGCCGGGATGGCCTCGAAGTGTCAGCGGTCGGGCTCGGCTGCATGGGCATGTCGGAGTTCTACGGATCGGGCGACGACGCTGCATCGGTCGCCGTGCTGCACCACGCCATCGATATCGGTGTGAAATTCTGGGACACGGCGGATATGTACGGTTCTGGTGGCAACGAGCGACTTGTCGGCAAGGCCCTCGAAGGCCGTCGTGACAAAGTCGTGTTGGCGACCAAATTCGCCGTTCTTCGTGGCGAGGACGGGGGCTTTCTCGGTGTGAGCGGCCGTCCGGAGTACGTGCGCGAGGCCTGCGACAACAGCCTTCAAAGGCTCGGCGTGGATCACATCGACCTCTATTATCAGCATCGAGTGGATCCGGCGGTACCGATTGAAGAAACCGTTGGTGCAATGGCTGGGTTGGTGACCGCCGGCAAGGTGCGTCACCTCGGCCTGTCGGAAGCTGGAGCGAATACCCTTCGCCGCGCCAGCGAGGTCCACCCGATCGCGGCGTTACAGTCAGAGCTCTCGTTGTGGAGTCGTGATATCGAGGCCGAGATCATGCCCGTCTGTCGCGAGCTCGGCATCGGTGTCGTCGCCTACAGTCCCCTCGGTCGGGGTTTCCTCAGCGGGGCCATCAAGAGCCTCGACGATTTGGATGAGGACGACTGGCGACGTTTCATGCCGCGCTTTCAGGGCGAAAACTTCGGCAAGAACCTCGAGCTCGTGGACCGAGTCGAGCAACTTGCGGCCGCCAAAGGATGCACGCCCGCACAGCTGGCCCTCGCCTGGGTTCTGGCGCAGGGGCCGGACGTGGCACCGATCCCCGGCACTCGGAGCCGCAAGCGCCTCGAGGAGAATGCGGCCGCGGCTGAGATCACGCTGAGCGAGGAAGAGCTTGCGGAAATCGACCTGGTCATACCGAAAGATATGGCAGTCGGCACCCGATATCCAGAAGAGGCGATGCAGTTGCTGGATGGGTGAGTTCCGGATCGGCCCCGGATACCTTCTAGATGGTATTGAGAAAATGCGTCCGCATCGGGGTCGGCTGCGCCAATGCTGCACCATTTGTGAGGCGCCATAAACGTCGAACAACGATACGTGGCGTCCGTGTTCCGGACAGGGTAGGCTGGTGGCAGGACGAGCGGGAGGTTGCAATGGACATCCACGATCATCTCAAGCAACGGCGGACCGTACGTCGGTTCAAACCGGACGCCATCCCAGGAAACACTCTGGCCGCCATCTTCGAGGCCGCCATGTGGGCGCCGTCGCACGCCAATGCCCAGCCCTGGGAGTTCGTCGTCGTCGGCCCGGAGGCGCGGGCAAAACTACTCTCCATCTTCCGCGCGAAGGCCGAGGAGATGCTGGCGGACCCGGACCTGCCGGAGCCTAAGAGAAGGAGCATCTCCAATCTCAAAGAGGACTTCGGCGGTGCGCCGTTCATGGTGGCGGTCCTCTCGCGTCACGGGTCCGACGATCTCGAGAAGGTGGAAAATCCGCTGAGCACGGCGGTCGCTGTCCACAACATGTGCCTCGCGGCCTGGGACGAGGGCGTCGGCGCGGTCTGGCTGTCCCTGGGGGTGGCGCCGCCGGTGCGAGGCGTCCTCGGAGTCGATGAAGGCGAAACCGTCGTTGCCCTGTTGGCGATGGGTTACCCCGCTGAGATACCGCCGGCACCGCCCCGAGACCCCTACTCGGACCACATGCGAGAGGTGCCCTAGGGCCGCGGCTGGCGTGGCGCGTACGCGCCTCAGCGATGACTTGGCTCACCAAAAACACCGAGAGATGCTGCATTCTCTTGGAATGGGGCGACACCGTGATGCTGGGTTCTTCATTCTGAGCTTGTCTGCGTCGGCTCTTCCCGGCCCGTTTGGACTCTTCCGAACCACACCGACGCAGTGCTCGGATACGCTGTAGGAGGGTGTCGGAAAAAGACGAAATCTCAAAAAAATGCTGCATCTCAGAGGTGCTTTTTCGAAATCTCTGTAGTAGAATTTCGCCGTAGAATCATATTCATCGTGAATCCTGGCCGCGTACCCTGGGGTGCTGAACCCGGGCCGCGCCCTCGTACTGAAATTTCGAAAGGGGAGGAAGAACCGATGAGGACAAAGGCACTGATCGTTGTAGTCGTCGCGTTGATCGCCATGCCGGTGGCGGCGAACGCGGGAGATGGAGACTGGATCCTGCGCGCCAGGGTCATCAACGTTTCGCCGAACGAATCGAGCGGGCCGATTCTGAGCTTCGGCGGCGAGGTCGGGGTCGACTCGGCCACAACCCTCGAGGTGGATGTCACCTATATGTTCAGCAAACGCCTGGGTCTCGAGGTCATCGCCGCTACAACCGGACACGATCTTTCCGCCGCGGGCGGCGACCTCGCTGGAGCCTCTCTTGGGGACGTCAAGGTCCTGCCGCCGACCGCGGTGCTTCAGTTCCATCCCCTTCCCGGTGGTCTCTTCGACCTCTATTTCGGGGGCGGAGTGAACTTCACCCTGTTCTATAGCTACGACCTCTCCGCCGATCTTGCGGGGCTCGGCGTCACCGATCTGGAGTTTGACGAGTCCTTCGGTCTCGCCGGAAACATCGGTATGAACTTCAACCTCGGGGACAACCTCTTGATCAACGTCGACCTCAAGTACATCAAGATCGGAACGGACGTCGACGTCATGGCCGGAAGTGACGCCCTGGGAACGATCGGCGTCGACATCGACCCGTGGGTCTTTGGCGCCGGCGTAGGCTGGCGGTTCTAAACGATGGATTGACGAGGGTTACTCGTTGAGTAGCCCTTTTTGGCAACCAGTCGGATTCGGTGGAATCGACTCCTTTGAATCCGTAGTCCGGCTCGTTCGGGGATGCGTCCGGTTGCGTCGAGGGCCGTCGGAGGGAATCAGTGATCCGAGAGCGCCTCGAGCGCCTCCTCGGCTTCTTCCGGCGTTGCCACGCGGATCGAGGTGTAACGGCTTCTGCCGGAAATCAGGGTCGATGAAAGCTGGACGGTGGAGAGCAGATCGGCCGGCACGATGCGAATCACTCTGGATGCCTGGTACTGGTTAGTGATTTCGACGAGTTCCTTGGCCACTTCCATGGCCTCGTCCCCGTAGGGCTCGAGTTCGCGCTGATCGTTGATGATTGCGAACCCCGGGCTGAGCTTGCCGACCTCGGCGAGAAATGCTCGCTTGAGATCCTCGAAATCGGCGGCTGTCGCGAGCCCCCGTTGTTCGATGTACATGACGTTCCGTCCGCCGTCCGCCCTGAGGGAAAATGTATAGGTGGACATTGTCCAGACTCCCGACCCCTCCATGTGACCCTGTAGCACGTATTGTATGAGACGTCGATCGATTTCGACAATACCGAAGACTGAGCGACCCGCACGTGAGACGGCCATCCCTGCCTGCTGTATCCTCTCTGCAACAGAGTTCAGCAACGCGTATCGAATGGATGAACATGGCGCGCCGTTATGGATTGTCCGTGACTCCGGTCTGCCGGCCGGCTGTTCCGCGCCAATGTAAGGAGACGGGACTATGGACGAAGCCACCAATCCAACTTCATGGACAGCCGAATCGATGAAAGCACTTCTCGATCGCCAAAGAACGGCGTTTCTCGCCGAGTTGCCGGTGACGCTGGCCACGAGAATCGACCGTATGGATCGCGCGATTGACTTGCTCTCCAGTAACGAGGGAAAAATCGCGGATGCCCTCTCCGAAGACTACGGTTGCCGCCCTCGCGACCTGTCCCGTTTCACCGAGGCGGCGGCGTGCATCGGTCCATTGAAATATGCGCGCAAGCGTGTGCGCCAGTGGATGCGGCCTGAGCGACGGAAACTGGACTTCCCGTTCGGTCCACTCGGCTGCAGGGCTCATGTTGAGTATGTACCCAAGGGCGTGATGGGAATTATCAGTCCGTGGAATTTCCCAGTGTTCCTGGTTTTTCTGCCTCTTTCGGGCGCACTTGCTGCCGGAAACCGCGCCATGATCAAGCCGTCGGAGCACACGCCGGTAACTGCCAAGCTCCTGGAAGAACTGATCGGCCAAACCTTCGATGAGACCGAGGTCGCGGTGTGCACGGGAGGACCCGAGGTCGGGCAGGATTTCAGCGCTCTGCCCTTCGATCACCTGCTTTTCACCGGTGGAACATCTGTAGGTCGCCGCGTGATGCGGGCCGCCGCCGACAATCTCGTACCGGTAACCCTCGAACTGGGTGGAAAGTCACCGGTTATCGTGGGGCGATCGACCGATATCGGGCGTGCGGCGCTGCGGGTGACGATGGGCAAGCTACTCAACGCGGGTCAGGTTTGCATTGCTCCGGACTACGCATTCGTGCCCGCCGAGAGCGTGAATGACTTTGTTATGGCGGTCGAGGAACAGATCCGGTCGATGTACCCGTCGCTCAGGGACAACGCCGAGTACACGTCTGTCGTCAACCAGAGCCACTATGCTCGCCTCAGGGAGGTCGTGGAAGAGGCGCGCGGCTCCGGAGCAGAAGTGAGGGAGATCAATCCGGCAAACGAAGAACTGGCGGATGATCCGCTCCGCAAGCTCGCTCCAACGCTGGTGATCGAACCGGACGACAAGCTACAGCTGATGCGGGAGGAAATTTTCGGCCCGATTCTGCCAATCAAGAGCTATCGATCTATCGAAGAGGTCATCGCCTACATCAACGAGAGGCCGCGACCGCTGTGTCTCTATTACTTTGGTGATGACGCAGAGGAAAGAATCCGCGTGCTGTCGAGAACCACTTCCGGAGGTGTCACTGTCAACGATGTCCTCATCCATGCTCTGATCGAGCAGCTGCCCTTCGGGGGTATCGGCTCGAGCGGCATGGGCGTGTACCGGGGAGTCGACGGCTTCAAGTCCTTCAGTCATCCGCGAGCCGTCTTCACGTCTCCACGACTCAATCTTTGGAAGCTCCTGGGCCTCCAGCCTCCCTATGGCAAGGCCCTCCAGCGGACCCTCGCCAGGGAGTTGAAGGCGTGACAGCCTCGACAAGCGAGGAGTCTGGGGATTTCTGGCCCGCAGATCAATACACGGAGCAACATCCACTGCGTGTTCGTCGCCCGGGTGCCGCAATCAGCGTGCACGATGCTTCATCGAGGTGGATCATGACGATTCGGAAAGCAGGCCCGATTCTGGCGTGTCTCGCGTTGCTGACATCCGCGTGTGCCGCGCAGGACCCGGCGATCGCAGCCAATCCGCGGATCTTCACTGATGTGCCGGCGGAGAATGACCCCAACGCCCGGTACCTCATCTACCTCCACGGGGCGATCATCGAACATGAAGGAGAACGGCCCACCCATCCGCAGTACGGCGTTTACGAGTACAGAAAAATACTCGAGGTCTTTGCAGACAAGGGTTTCGTCGTGATTTCAGAGGCGCGGCCCGAGGGCACCGACGGGATGCTGTACGCAGCGCGGGTCGCCGATCAGGTGCGCAAGCTCCTCGAGGCCGATGTGCCAGACGGCCATATCACGGTCGTCGGCTTCTCAAAGGGCGGCGGCATTGCCATTGCTGCCTCGTCGATGCTGGCGGAGGACGACGTCAATTTCGTCTTCATGGCTGCCTGTAGCCCTTGGCTCGATTCGCACCCCGAGATCGTCGCCCGGGGCCGGTTGCTGTCACTGCGCGAGTCTTCGGATGAGCTCGTCGGGTCCTGTGAAGGCCTGTTCGAGAGAAGTCCGAGTGGACACGACCACACCGAGATTTTGCTCGATCTCGGGGGAGGCCACGGTGCGTTCTACCGTCCGCAGCCGCAGTGGATTGACCCGGTCGTCATGTGGGCTATTCCTCCCGCGTCTTGAGCGCGCGCAGGCCGAGATAGACGACAAGCGCGAACCCCGCGAGGAAGATTCCGATGAGGAGCAGACCGCGAACGAAGATCTTGTTGAGTTCGCGGCTGAACGCGTCGTCGATCAGCGCGTCCAGGTCCTCGAAGATGACGGCCCGCTCCTCATGGAGCGCCTCGAGGACGATGGCCCGCTCTTCGGCGATCGCCTCGAACACCGCAATCCTCTCCTCTTCGATGGCGGCGAGGACCGCCTCGCGCTCGGCGCGAACATCCTCGTTCATCAGAATTTCCCGTTGCTGGTTGACGAAGCTCAGGGTTCTCGTCAGGGAGGCGTCGAGCGCCTCGAGCACGGCGACACGTTCGCTGGAGGCGAAATCCGGGAACGACTCGATGACGGGCGACAGCCTTTCGACCTCGGCCGCGAAAAACTCGACGTACTGAAGATTCTCGAGGACCGTCTCTGCCGCAGCGTCGAATCCTGAATCCATCAGGAAGATCATCGCCTGCCAGCGGGCGATCTTGGGCAGGTATTCGGCGTTGAGATCGATGCGGATCGCGAGGTCTTCGACCGACTCGGTGACCGTCTCGAGGGATTTCATGGCACCCCAGCCGGACTGGGTCGTGAACTCGGCGAGATCCGCCGCCGATCCGCGGCGGGAAGCAAAGCTCGCGTTCACAGGGTGGTCTTTCGACTTCTCATACACCAGCTGCCGGCCGCGCTCGTAATTGGTGGCCGGCCCGGCGTTGTCGATAATCCGCTTGAGATCCGCCTCCATGTCATCGAGGACGCGATTTGCGAGCGCGAAGCTCCGCTTCGACATGCCGCCCTCCAAAGAACGTTCGAAGTGGTCCCGTAGCTGGGCAATCAGGAACCAGGCGTCGAAGAGGGCGGCGAGAGGATCGGGCTGGAAGAGCGCCTGCTGCATCGCAGGTATGCCGTTGCTCAGCCAGAGGAGGACGTTGCGGCGTTCCTGCGGATCCATTTCGAATTGCAGCGCCTCTTCCCCGGCCTCCTCCATGAGACCGGAGAACCGAGGGGCCAACGATCGAACCTGGACCTTCAGTATTGCCGCCGAGATGGTGAGATCGCTCCGCTTCATCAGGTCTGTCTGGTGAAGACCACCGGTGGCGCAGGCCGCGAGTGTAGTCATCAAGACCACCGAGGCGATTCGGAATCGTTGCATCATGAATCTCCCGTATCGAGTGAAACGGGGACATTCTACAGATATGTGGTGGATCAGGCAGTAATTGGACGAGCGATGAGGACTCGATCTCCGGTGCGTGTCGCCATGACCCGCCATTCGGTGCCGCTATGGCAGAAGCGATCTCCGAGAGTCGCCGACTCCGGCAGCTCGAGAATTTCCACTCGCGGCCCGCTCTCGAGTTCGAAGATGACGACGCGGGGCCGGTCGGAGCCCGGATCTTCGGTTCCGAAAGCCAGCGTCCGCGACGGAGGTTCGAGGTGATCGTCCCGACTCATTGTTCGTCTCTGTCAAAAACAAAAAGCAAGAAACGTGCCCGGTGGCTTCGAGGTTTTTGCCCCGCAGTGGGCGTGGAACGGATCCTGTTTTAGGGAACCCGGATCCCGTAATCGGAATCCCGGATGACCCTCGGCTTGGCCTCGATAGGGGACGGGGCGTCATCCTGCGGTGTCAGGGGCTCTCGACGACGATGCCGCAGTCCCGCAAAAAATCAGGCCTTTATGTGGCCATCTGACGACGAGACCGGATTGCCGAATCTCGGACCGGGAGAGCGATGACGTAGAATGCGGGCTGCGAGGTGCTGAAGCATGGGAACCCAGGAACGCGGAGTTCTATTCATCGTTTCGTCACCGTCGGGCGGCGGCAAGACGACCTTGATCCGCGAAACCATTGCCCGGTTGGCGGAGCACGGCATCGTCGGCCATTTTTCGATATCCCACACCACGAGGCCGCCCCGACCGGCCGAGACCGATGGCGTGGACTATCACTTTGTGAATGACGCCACCTTCGAGCAGATGGTGCAGCGTGGGGAGTTCCTCGAGTGGGCGGAGTATGCAGGATACCGTTACGGCACCTCCCGTCGGGCGGTGGAGGAGCAGTTGTCGGCGGGCTGTGATGTCTTTCTCGACATCGAGGTACAGGGTGCCAACCAGGTCAAGACCCTGGTTCCGGAGGTGGTCAAGATCTTCGTCTACCCACCGTCATACGAGGTCCTCGAGGCCCGCCTCAAGGAACGCAGGCAGGACCCTCGGGAAGCCATCCGACGGCGCCTGCAATGGGCTCTGCGCGAGTTTCAGGTCGCCGGAGAGTTTGATTATGCTATTATCAACGACCGTCTCGCGGAGGCGGTGAACGCCCTGTTCGGAATCTGCATTGCCGAACACCAGAAACCGACCCGCATGAAAGCCGAACTGAACGCCATTCGCCAGGCGTTCCAGGAATCGCTCGAGAAGGACTTCGCCCAATGATCCAACTTCCGGAAGAGTTTGACTCAATATTTCGCTACATCGTGGTGGTATCCCAGCGCGCCGAGCAGCTCATCAACGGTGCCAAGCCGCGTTCCGAGAGCCGGCACCTGAAACCAACCCTGGTCGCGCGCGACGATGTCGAGGCGGGCGAGGTCACCTGGCGTGTGCTCACCCAGGAGGAGCTCGATGCCCACCGCCAGGCGCTGGTGGAACAGTTTCGCGCTGAAGTAGATGCCGCCAGCGAGCAGCCGACCGAGCCAATTCCCGATGTGTTGCCGACCGCCGACACTCTCGAACCGGTGGAGGACGACGAAGAGCGAGATGACGAGCTCGAACGGCTGCAGCGCCTGCTCGGAATGGCCCGCACGCCAGGCTCGGCGGAGGATGACGGATCGTCTGACGATGAGGAAGAACTTGCGGACGCGGACGATTCGGATGATGAGGAGGAGGACTGATCCCCGACCCTCACGAGTGAAGATTGCTCGAACCAACAGGGTAGGCGAGGTGGCATGATTTGCGGGCCAAGGACCTGAACCGCTATCTCGGTGATCTCGGCTGGCGACAGCCTCCTGTCCCCCCCCAAATGCAGGTGAAGGACTCCGGTGCGGCGAAAGCCGACAGCGAAACCCTGCAAGACCTCGCTGCCTCCGCAGCGGGGTGCACCCTGTGCCGGCTCAGCGATCATCGCCAATCGGTGGTTTTTGGTGAGGGAGACGAGAACGCCGCCGTGATGTTTGTCGGAGAGGGCCCGGGGGCCGAAGAGGACCGGACCGGCCGGCCATTTGTCGGCCAGGCGGGGAAGCTCCTCGATCGCATGATCTTCGCGATGGGGCTCGAGCGCGAAGAGGTCTATATCGCAAACGTCGTGAAGTGTCGGCCGCCCGGCAACCGGGACCCCAAGGAAGACGAGGTCGCAGCTTGCGCGGCCTACCTCGACCGGCAGATCGATCTCATCCGTCCGAAGGTCCTGGTGGCCCTCGGCAAGCCTGCCTCCAGACGCCTGACCGGGACCGCCAAACCGATGGGCGCCCTGCGGGGGCGCTGGTCGTCCTACCGGGGCGTTCCCCTGATGCCGATGTTCCATCCCGCTTTCCTGCTCCGCAACCCGAAGGCGAAGAGGGACGTGTGGGAAGATCTCAAGCTCGTCATGCGCAGGCTCGAATCGACCTCGGAACAGTAAGCCCATCAGCAGAAGTACCGAGCGTCAGCAGAAGCTAGATGCTAGATCCTGGATTCTGGTACCGCTTTCCCACACGCACTAGGAATATTCCTCTTATGATTTTCGATCTTGGATCTGCAAGCCCATACCCGAGTGTCTGCAACGGTGGTTCGATCGGCTCACAGCATCCAACATCCAATATCTAATATCTAAGATCCAAAATCTACTCGTCCAGCATCCAGCATCCAGCATCCAGCATCGAGCTCTAGCGGTCGCGTTCCAGGTATCGCAGGAACTCCCCATCAGTAGATAGCAACAAGATGGTGTCCTCGTCCATTGTCCGGGTGTAGACCTCCATCGTCTTCAGGAAGCGGTAGAAGTCGGGATCCCGGTTGTACGCCTGGGCATAAATGTCCGCCGCTTCGGCGTCGGCGAGACCCTTGATCTCCTGTGCTTCACGGTAGGCTTCCGAGTTGATCTGCTGGAGATCGCGGTCCTTGTCACCGAGGATTCGCGCCGCTTCACCGGCTCCTTCGGATCGGTACTCTTCCGCGATCCGTTTCCGTTCGGAGATCATGCGCTCATAGACTTTCGGACGGTCCACCTCCGAGTAGTTGGTCCGCTTGAACTGGAAGTCGAGGATCTCGATGCCGAGCACGTCGGTGCGCCTGGAAGCGTTATCGAGGACCTCCTTCTCGAGCGCCACGCGACCAGCGATGATCTGGTGGCTGCCCTCCTCGAGTGCGGAGGACACGACGAACTCACGATTGGTGGAACGAACGACTTCGATGAGATCATGCTTGGCTATCGTGTTGCGGGTCTCGCCGTCTAGGATATCGTCGAGACGGGACTGGGCACCGCGTTCGTCGCGCAGGCGCTGGAAGAAGAGAAGCGGGTCTGAAATTCGCCAGCGTGCGTAGGTGTCGACGTAGATGAAGCGCTTGTCCTTCGTCGGTACCTCGTTCGGCTTGCCGTCCCACTCGAGAAATCGCTTTTCGAAGTAGTTGGCCTTCTGGACGAACGGCATTTTCATTTTCAGCCCTGGCGTCGTGATGGGCTCGCCGACGGGCTTGCCGAACTGGGTGATGATGACCTGCTGGGCCTCGTTGACGATGAAGAACGCACCGCCGATCGCGGCCACCGCGAGCAACGCGAGAACGGCTATCAGGATGAAGGAGAGCTGTTTCATTGCTTCACCTCCGGCCCGGTGAGCTGGAGGAGTGGAAGCACTCCTTCGAGACCATTGTCGAGCAAGATCTTGCGCTCCATGGCCGGGTAGATCGATTCCATCGTCTCGAGGAATATGCGCCGTCTGGTGACCTCCGGTGCGCGTCGATACGCTGCATAAACCTCTTCGAAGAGTGCCGCGTCGCCCTGCGCGCTGTTGACCCGGTTGATCGCATAGCCGCGTGCCTGTTCGACAATCTGGGCCGCCTGGCCACGAGCCTTCGGGATGACGCGGTTGTACTCGCCCCGGGCGTCGTTGATCTCGCGTTCGCGATCTTGCTCGGCCTGGTTGACCTCGTTGAACGAGGGTTTGACCGGATCGGGGGGTGTGACGTTTTGCAGGACGATCTGATCGACCACAATTCCCGTCTCATAGCGGTCACAGAGCTCCTGCAGCTTGAGCTTGGACTCATCCTCGACCTCGAGGCGGCCGACGGTGAGGACCTCGTCGACAGAGCGGTCACCGACCACCGCCCGCATGACTGCCTCGTTCATGTCACGGAACGTCTTGTCGACGTTGCGAACTCTGAAGAGATATTTGTACGGATCGTCCACACGATACTGGGCGATCCACTCGACGTCGGCGACGTTGAGGTCACCGGTGAGCATCAGAGACTCGTAGTCGAAATCGCGATCCGAGTACCTCGTCTTGACTCCGGCCTCCACCGTCTGGAAACCAAACTCCTGCTTGAGCTGCCGTTGCACCGGAACCTTGAGAACGCTTTCGACGGGTGCGGGCAGCTTGAAGTTGAGACCAGGGTCTGCGGTGCGCACGTATTTCCCGAAGCGGAGAACGATGCCGACCTCCTCCGGCTGAATGGTGAACACGACGCTGAGCACGAGGACCAGACCGATCACGATGAGTGCTCCGGTGAGGATGACCCTGGTTGGGGGCCTCTTGGATCGGAAGGAGCCGATGTCGATCACGCGAGGTTCTTCTGGTTCCATGTCTTTCCCCTTTCGAAGAGGTCTTCACTGTTCGAGAGACACTACGCCTGGGAGTGTAACTGATTCGAATTCGGAATTCGGAATTCGGAATGGAGGTAGGATTCAATTTCTGAAAAAGATGAGCGCGATGGGAGTGGGAGGAAATATCTCATTCTCCGAGTCAGAAAATCCCCCGGCCGGGCCGGGGGATTGATGTTTCCTGGTTGCTCGGTTATTTCGCGCAGTTACTCACTTTCACTTTCGTCGGCTGTCAGCGCCGAAGCACGGAGGACGAGGGTTCCACCCTCGTCGTCCAGCAAAATGCTCGCATTCGGCATAAGCTCGCCTGCAAGTACCATGCGTGCCAGAGGGTCCTGGACCAGACGCTGAATGGTGCGTTTGAGCGGTCGGGCGCCAAAATCCGGATCGAAGCCCTCGTGTGCTAGGAGCTTGGCTGCGGCGTCGGTCGCCTCGACCTTCAGGCCCTGATCCGCCAGAAGCTTGTTCAGATTTTCGAGCTGGATGTGGACGATCTTCTGGACGTCCTCTTCGGAGAGACGGTGGAAGATCAGGATCTCATCGATCCGGTTGAGGAACTCCGGCCGGAAGTGCTGCTTGAGCTCCGCCTCGACCAGGGTCGTCATCCGGTCGCGCTCCGATTCCGGCAGCTCCTGAATGATGCTCGATGCAATGTTCGAGGTCATGATAACCACGGTGTTGCGGAAATCCACGGTTCGCCCCTTGCCGTCGGTCAATCGGCCTTCGTCGAGCACCTGCAAGAGCACGTTGAAGACGTCGGGGTGGGCCTTCTCGATCTCGTCGAAGAGGAGCACGGAGTACGGTCTCCGGCGCACCGCCTCGGTGAGCTGCCCGCCCTCGTCGTAACCCACGTATCCCGGAGGGGCGCCGATCAGGCGCGCAACCGAGTGCTTTTCCATGTACTCGGACATGTCGATGCGGACCATGGCGCGCTCGTCGTCGAAGAGGAATTCGGCCAGGGCGCGAGCCACCTCGGTTTTGCCGACACCGGTCGGGCCGAGGAACAGGAATGAGCCGATCGGCCGGTTCGGGTCCTTGAGCCCGGCGCGGGCACGGCGCACCGCCGCGGCCACCGCAGTCACTGCGTCCTCCTGCCCGATTACCCGCTCGGCGATACGATCTTCCATGTGAAGGAGCTTGTCTTTCTCGCCCTCGAGCAGGCGTGAAACCGGAATTCCGGTCCACTTCGAGACTGCGCGGGCGATGTCCTCCTCGGCGACCTCCTCCGCGAGCATCGTGCCGTGCTCCGATTGGTGTGCCTTGAGGGCTTCCGATGCCTGTTCGAGTTCCTGCTCGAGATCCACCAACTCGCCGTAACGAAGCTGGGCGGCACGCTCGAGGTCACCGTCGCGTTCGGCGCGATCGGCCGCCTCGCGGGTCTCTTCGAGGCGCTCTTTGAGCTCCTGGAGCTTGGAGATGAGCTCCTTCTCCTTCTGCCACTGGGCCTTGAGCCCGCTGATCTGTTCCTTGAGCCCACCCAGCTCCTCTTCGATGGCGGCTCGCCGTTCCTTCGAGCTCTTGTCCTTCTCCTTGGCCAGCGCTCGTTTCTCGATCTCGAGCTGGAGTGCACGCCGATCGAGCTGGTCGATCTCGGTCGGCATCGAGTCGATCTCGATTCTCAGTCTGGACGCGGCTTCGTCGACCAGGTCGATGGCCTTATCCGGCAGGAACCGGTCGGTGATGTAGCGGTTGGAGAGCGCCGCCGCCGCGACCAAGGCGGTGTCCGCAATCCGGACTCCATGGTGGACCTCGTACTTCTCCTTGAGTCCACGCAGGATGGCGATGGTCTCCTCGACCGTCGGCTCGTCCAGCATCACCGGTTGGAATCGCCGCTCGAGTGCCGCGTCTTTTTCGACGTACTTACGGTATTCAGACAGGGTCGTGGCTCCGATGGCACGCAGCTCTCCTCGGGCTAGCGCCGGCTTCAGGATGTTGGCCGCATCCATCGCGCCCTCGGAGGCGCCTGCACCAACCAGGGTGTGGAGCTCGTCGATGAAGAGAATGACCTCGCCATCCGAGTCGACAACTTCTTTGACCACCGCCTTGAGCCGGTCCTCGAACTCTCCGCGATACTTGGCGCCCGCGATCAGGGCTCCCATGTCGAGCGAAACGATGCGCCGGTTCTTGAGAATCTCAGGCACGTCGCCGGAAGCGATCCGCTGGGCAAGGCCTTCGGCGACCGCCGTCTTGCCGACGCCGGGCTCTCCGATGAGCACCGGGTTGTTCTTCGTGCGCCGAGTCAGCACTTGCATCACACGACGAATCTCGTCGTCGCGGCCGATCACCGGATCGAGCTTTCCGTTCTTGGCAAGCTCGGTGAGATCGCGCCCATAGTTCGCGAGTGCTTCGTACTTGTCTTCTGGGTTGGCATCGGTGACGCGATGTGATCCCCGTAGATCTTGGATCGCCGAAAGGAGAGACTCCTTGGTCACTCCGTGCACCTGCAGTGCGCGTGCTGCAGCCGAATCCGCCACCGACACGATCGCCATCAGTAGGTGCTCGACCGAAACGTACTGGTCCTGAAACTGGGGTGCGAGCTTCTTCGCCTGGTCCAGGACCTGGCGAAGACTGCGTGAGGGCTGTGGTTCAGCACCGCCCTCGGCGGCCGGAAGGCGATCAAGAGCCTCTTTGAGCTCGGCTTCGAACTGTGAGGCCGGGACTCCGACCTTGGCCAGCAGGCGGGGTACGACCCCGTTCTCCTGCTGCATCAGCGCGAGAAGCAAATGCGTCGGTGTCGCCTCGGGGTTGCCACGGGCGCCGGCCGAGGTGAACGCCTCCTGCAAGGCTTCAGACGCTTTCACTGTGTATTGATTCTGCCCGTTCATCGAGTTTTCCTCCTTGGAAAGGCCCGTGAGGCCTATAGATAAGATAATATCTGAGTATTGATTTGTCAAGTATTTTTCTGACTTATTTGATAATATTATTATCATATCTTTGGGTGACGTGCTCTAACATTGGACAATTTCAAATGTGAAATCCACTGACACGAGGGGGTGGCGATGTCGGCCATTTGTTCGAATATGAAAGCACGCACGGGCTCGGGTTCGAGCCGCGAGCGGAGGCCTCACGCTCGGAGTACAATGCTGCCGAGGAAGAAGGAGTCCCGATAGCAGCAATGGGCGAGCAGGACGTACGTGAGCAGTCGAAGGCCGAGGAGATACGGGTCTTTCTACGGCACCTCCTGAAAGATGTCCGCGCATTCGAAAGAATGCTCGAGGAGGGGCGGTTCGAAACCGGCGTGCGGCGAATCGGCGCCGAACAGGAGCTCTTTCTGGTCGACTCCCTCTGGCGGCCCGCGCCGATTGCAACCGAGGTTCTGGAGGCCGTGAAAGACCCTCACTTCACGACGGAACTGGCCCGGTTCAACCTCGAGTTCAACCTCGATCCACACGTGTTCGGTGGCTCCTGCCTGCGCGACATGGAGTGGCAGCTTGGAGAGCTGTTGGGCAGGGTGCGTGAGGCCGCGCGGAGCTGCGGTGGCGACGTCGTGATGACGGGCATCCTCCCGACCCTCAAGAAGACCGATCTCGAGTTCATCAACATGACTCCCAACCCGCGCTACTACGCACTCAACGATGCGATGAACCGTCTCCGAGGGGGCGCCTACGAGTTCTACCTCCAGGGGCTTGACGAGCTTCACCTGCACCACGACTCGATCCTGGTCGAGGCCGCCAACACCAGCTTCCAGGTACATTTCCAGGTCTCGCCGGATGAGTTCGCGAAACTTTACAACGCCGCCCAGGCGGTTGCGGGCCCTCTGCTCGCGGCGTGCGCCAACTCGCCGATGCTGTTCGGCAAACGGCTTTGGGCCGAAACCCGCATCGGCCTCTTCCAGCAGTCGATCGACACCCGGCGAACCACGCCGCACCTGCGCGAGCAGACACCTCGCGTGAGCTTCGGCCGCCATTGGGTCGAGTCGTCGGCGCTGGAGATTTTTCAGGAGGACATCACCCGCTTCCGTGCCCTCATTTCGACGGACATCGAAGACGATCCGTTCGAGGAGCTCGAGAGCGGACGTGCGCCGAGCCTGAAGGCCCTGCGCCTGCACAACAGCACCGTCTATCGGTGGAACCGTGTTTGCTACGGCATATCGGACGGCAAGCCTCACCTGAGAATCGAAAACCGGATTTTGCCGGCCGGTCCCACGCCACGCGACGAAATTTCGAATGCAGCCTTTTGGTTCGGCCTCATCAGCGGCGTCCTCGAGCGCTACGGAAATATCTCTGAGCACATGTCGTTCGACGACGCCCGAAGCAATTTCCTGGCCGCCGCCAGGCACGGCATCGACTCTCAGTTGGCGTGGTGCGGCAGGGACCCTGCGCCGGTCGACGATCTGCTTCTCGAGGAGTTCCTGCCGATGGCCCGTGAAGGCCTCGAAACCGCGGGACTCGACTCCGAGAACATCGAGCTCTACCTCGGCGTGATCGAAGAGCGGGTCGGTGCGAGATGCACCGGCTCCCAGTGGCAGCTGCAATCGATGGCCGATCTTACCGATCAGGGGCCGATGGCGGAACGTCTGTCGGCGATCACTGCGGCGATGGCGGATCGGCAGCGCGAGGGCAACCCGGTTCACACATGGGAGCTTGCTCGTCTCGAAGAGGGTGCGGGATGGAAGCAGAGCTATTCGACGGTCGAGCACTGCATGGACACCGATATCGTCACCGTCAACCAACACGAGCCAGTCGATCTCGTCGCGAACCTCATGGTCTGGAAGAACATCCGTCACGTGATGGTAGAAGACGACGAAAATCGACTGGTCGGAATGGTCTCCCAGCGCAAGCTGCTGAGTCTGATCGGCACCTATCACCCGGAAGAGCGCGACGACCCGATGCCGGTGAGCGACATCATGCAACACGATCCGGTAACCGTAACCCCGGAAACGCCGACAGTGGATGCGATCGCCGTCATGCGCGAAAACGGTTGGGCGTGCATGCCGGTGGTCAAAGACGACCACCTGGTGGGCGTCCTGACCGAGAGCCAGCTGATGCGGATCGCGGGGGAGCTGTTGGAGCAGAAGCTGCGGGAGTAGCGCCCCTTCCGTCCGCCCAATTCTCGATTCTAGATACTCGATCCGCCCACCCAGTGTCAGGATGTTCGATATTTGATTTTCGATATTGGATCTGGACGCCCATCTCTTGAATTCGTCACGGATGCTTCGATCGGCTCGCCGAATCCAACATCCAACATCCAACATCCAACATCCAGCATCCAGCATCTAGCATCTGGCGACGCGTATGGATAGGCTAGAATCATTGCGCTCAAAAATAGGGAGGCGCTAATGGCGGAGAAGCCCTTCGTACCTTACGTCCCGGACGAATCGACCATGCCGGAGCTGACCTTCAAGGCCTTGTTCCTCGGTGTTGTGATGGCGATTGTGCTCGGTGCCGCCAACGCTTACCTCGGCATGAAAGTGGGATTGACGGTGGCCGCCACCTTTCCGGCGGCGGTCGTGGCGATGGCTGCGTTGCGGATCTTCGGCGGCAACATCCTCGAGGAGAACCTGGCGCGAACCACCGCGTCGGTCGGTGAATCCCTGGTGGCGGGCGCCATCTTTACGATTCCCGCCTTCGTGATCTCCGGTGCCTGGCCCGAGTTCAACCTGCAGGACGCGATGATGATCATGGGTATCGGTGGGGTGCTCGGCGTTCTCTTCGTGATCCTCCTCCGTCGTCCGTTGGTGGTTGAGGCCGAGCTTCCTTTTCCTGAAAGCGTTGCCGCTGCCGAAATCGTGAAGGCTGGGCAGAAGGGCCAGACAGGTGCAGGCCTCGTCTTCGGCGCAATGGGAATTGCCGCTGTGTGGGAGTTCATCAAGAACGACGCCGGCGTGCAGCTGATTCAAGACAAGGCATCCCACTTCGTCCAGTTCGGTCGCTCGACCATCGATCTGCTCGGACGCAGGATCGAGTACACCGGGGGCATGCTGCTGTCGACACCGGAGGCATCGCCGATGGTCATGGGCGTCGGCTTCATCGTCGGCCTCAGGATCTCGGCAGTGCTCTTCTGCGGCGCCGTCATCGGATGGCTGGTGCTGGTGCCGCTGGCTCTCTTCCTCAATCCAGATCTCGCGGCTCTCGGTGCCGACACCGGGTATGCGGACCTTGCAGTGGAGGTCTGGTTCAAACAGATCAGGCCGCTCGCAGTGGGCACGATGATCGTCTCTGCGTTCTACACCCTCTACAGTTTGCGTGAGTCGCTGATGGACGGGATCCGAAAGGTCCTGGCCGTGTTCCGCAGCGGCGATGCTTCGGCTGAAGTCGATCGTACCGAGCGGGATCTCAACCTCAAGTGGGTCCTGGTGGCAATCGGCGTGATGGCAATCCCGATGTTCCTGCTCTACCAATACTTTTCCGAGTCGACCGGCGGCGCCCTCGTGCTCACGGTCGTGATGCTGATCCTGGGAATCCTCTTCGCGGCGGTGGCCGGATACCTGGTCGGATTGGTTGGCAATTCCAACAATCCCATCTCCGGTCTGACGCTGTCCGCGCTCGTCATTTCAGCGGTGCTCATGGTGCTGATGGGCGTCACCGGGATCGCTGGGGTGGCAGCAGTTCTCGGCGTTGCAGGCGTGGTGTGTTGTGCGGCTGGCGTTGCGGGCGACATGATGCAGGACTTCAAGGTCGGCCACATTCTCGGCGGCACCCCATGGAAGATGCAGGTTGGTGAGATCGTCGGCGTGGTCGCGGCAGCCATTGCGTTGCCGGTGCTCCTGATGGTCCTCAACCAGGCGTATACCATCGGCTCCGCCGAGCTACCGGCGCCGCAGGCCGGGCTGATGGCCCTGATGGCTCAGGGCATCGTCGGCGGCGAAATGGCGTGGCCGCTGGTCATCGTCGGAATGCTCCTCGGTGTGGCCCTCATCCTCATCAAGGCTCCGGCACCGATGCTGATCGCGGTCGGGATGTACCTGCCGTTTTCGACCACCTCGGCGGTGTTCGCCGGGGGTGTCATCCGTTCCATTCTCGACTGGTTCCTGAAGAAGAAGGATGCCACCGACGAACAACGGACCCGGGCCGAAAACTCGGGAATTCTGGTTTCTTCGGGACTGATCGCCGGCCAATCCCTGATGGCCGTTTTGCTTGCGTTCGTCGTCCTCTACGAACAGGCCAAGCTTGGCATGGCGGAGACCGAACACCTGCTGCCGCACCTCGCCAACAGCTTCTGGGGCGGCCTCCTGGTGTATCCCCTGCTTCTGGTTCTGTTGGTGTGGCTGCCGTTGAGCAGAATGGGCAGCGGCGGTAACGATGCTTAGACCTGGGCGAAAGGCCAGGGTCACGCGGGCAATCGATCTGCTCGAGCTGGCGCCGGTCCGGTGCGCTGTCTGGCTCGAGCGTGAGGACGGCCGGGTGATCATCGACCGTCCCCGACCGCCGATCGATGGACTCAACGGTATCTTCCGCCGGGTCAGCTGGATGATGGCCCCGCGGCGAATCAGGCTCGACGAGATTGGCAGCTTCGCCTGGAGGCGGCTCGACGGCACGACCAAAATGAGGACCCTTGCTTTGGCGATGCGCGACGCCTTCCCGGACAGCTGCGATCAGCTCGAGGAACGACTCGGGGCGTATATTCGGTCCATGCGCCGGCTCCAGCTGATTTCTTTTCCGGAGCTGGACGCGCCAACCTCCTGACCCCACTGTGGTAGGTTCCGTTCGAGAAATGGACGTCTCGCTCGTCATTGTCTGCCATCGGTCATCCCGTGTGCTTCCGGGGTGTGTCGGAAGCTTTCGGCGCGAGGCAGCGACGGCCGGCGTCGAGACGGAAATCATTGCGGTGGAGCACTCAGAGGATCCGGCCGAGCTCGACCGGGTCCGGGCTGCCGGGGTTGATCGTGTGCTCGAGCTGCCGAATCGTGGTTATGCCGCCGGATTGAACGCGGGCGCCCGGGCAGCCACGGGAGAAATGTTGCTGCTGGCCAACCCGGACATCAGCTTCTTCGAGGGAAGTCTTGCCGCCCTCCTCGACGCTCTCGGCTTGGGCTACGACGTCGTTGGTCCGCAATTCGTCTGGGACGAGGACGGTGAGGTCCTGTTGCCGGCGGCTGAAGACCCGGCGCCTCACGCCGAGCTCGTGCGCGCCGTCCGACGGCGCTCGCCGCGAGCGTGGTTGGCCGGTCTGCCGCTTTCACTCGACCGGGAGTGGCGGCTGTGGACGGCTGATGGTGCACGAGACGTCGCCTGCCTGCGCGGCGCACTGCTTGCGGTCACCCGGGAGACGCTCGACCGTTTCGGACCATTCGATGAGGGTTATTTTCTTTACTACGAGGAGACGGAGTGGTTGTGGAGGGCACGTCGCCGCGGTGCGCGGCTGGCACTGGTCGGCACCTCCAGGGTCCAACATCGTTGGGGCCACGCCACCGGGCAAAACAATGGAGAAGTCGGACAGGAGGAACGCTCGCGCCGGCGTTTCGTGGAGCGAAACTACAGCCCCGTGTGGCGGCGAGTTCTGGGGTCCGGCGGCCGTCACCACCGGAGTCCGTTGAAGCCCATTCGGCTCGTCCAGGGCGGCTCACCCCCCGAAATCGAGAACGACCTCTGGCTGGCCTCGCCGAACCCCCACCTGATGCCTGCTCTCGGGGTCGTCAGATCACCGTCGCTGCCGCCAGATTTCGTCGATTTCTGTCGGGCCTGGCGCTGGGTGGTCGCTACAGCGTCGCGCCCCGGAGGACGGTGGAAGATCGACCGCGCGTGGACGTGGAAACCTTCATGAGCTTCGAGAATCTTCAGTTCCGCCCCTACCGGGAAGGGGACGAGGCCTCGATCCTCGAACTCCTGAACGAGCAGGGCAGCATCCGCTGCACACTCGATGAGTGGGCCTGGCTCCATCCGTACGAGGAACCCGGCCGCAGCATCGTGGTGGGCGAGGAAGCCGGTGAAGTGACAGCCGTGTGCGGTGGAGCGCGGCTGCAGGTCGAGATCAACGGCCGAGAGTGGCCGGCGATAGAGATTCGGCATCTTGTCGCGGAAACCGATGAGGTGGCCGGCAAGGCGGTCGATTGCTTGGTCAAGGTGTTTGGCACGGATGGTCGATGCGCCCTGGTTGTTTCGTCGCATTTTCCCGATATTGCACACATCCCCGGGTTCGTGAGCCGATCCGATCGATGCTCGCAGGCGTTTGTTCGTGAGCGTTTCGTACCAGCATCACGCATTCACCTGAGATATCGGGCGGAGCCCGCCCGGGACTGGGAGCCGCGGCTCGACGAGCTCTGGCGGCGAGCGCGAGGTTCGTATCCGAACGCGGCGGTACGCGACGCGGAGTACGCTCTGCGGAGATTCGCGGGTCATCCGACGGTCCGCCACCATCGATTCATCGTGTGCCCGAGATTCTCCAGCCACGCTGTCGCCTTCGGCGTCCTCGCCGGTGAACGGTCCCGCTGTCGCTGGGTGGATCTCGTGTGGGACCATGACCACCCGGGTGCTCTGGAGCTGCTGGCGAATCTCTCCGGCCGCCTGGCCGGACAGCTGGGAGCCAATCACGAGGAGGTGTGGATGGTGGGTGACGCCGAGGGCCTTGCCTTGTTGGCGAAGCGAGGATTCGCAGGCGACGACTCGCTGCCGGTTCCAATCGTTTCGGCCAGGTCGATCGCGCCGGATGTCGACGTCTCCGCATTTGTCGAGGGGGCCTACCTGACTCTGGCGGATGTCGGGAGGCGTATCTGATGAAGCCGGTGGTCCGCCTTTACCGCGATGGTGACGAGCAGGCCATCAATGACGGATTCAACCGAGCGTTCGGCAAGCAAAGGAGCGTCCAGGAGTGGGCGTGGAAGTACCGGGCAGGCGATCCCCCGTACCCGATCGTGGCTGCGTGGGACGGTCAACAGTTGGCCGCCCACAACGGTGGCGTTGCTGCTGATTACCAGGTCTATGGCCAGCAAACTCTGGCGATCCAGGGTGCCGATACCTTCTCTCTGGCAGCCGCCGAGCGGAACCCCGAGTGGCGTGGAGCGTGGCAGCAGGTGATGGAACGGTTCGCTGAGTTAGCCGCCGACGAATTCGGTGCGTCACTGCTCTACGGATTCACCGGGGGGCGTGCCATCAGTCACATGGTTGCCCGGGCGCAATGGGATTCGGTGTCGCCTCGGAGGATCCCGCTGCTCACCCGGCATCGCCGCCCGGCCGGCAGGTCGGCGGCCTCGAGGCTCTTCAGCGCGCGGCTCGTCGGGGAGCACTACTCGATCGTCGACAGGCTGTGGGCGCGTGCGAGCAACCGCTACCCGGTGTCGGTGGTGCGCGACGGCAATCACGTGAGGCGACGTCTCACGGGGCATCCGACGGTGCGCTACCATCGGTTCATTGTGCGGCCCCGATGGTCGTCCGCCCCGGCCGCATTCGTTGCCTTTCGAGCCGACGGAGGCGTCATTCGATGGGTCGAGCTGGTGTGGGACGGCCGGCCGGGGTCCCTCGAGCTGGTCGACCTTCTTTCTCGCGGGCTTGCGGAGCAGACCGGCGCCGAACGCGAAGAACTGTGGCTGGACGGAGATCCGGAAGCGGCGCGGTGGCTCGAGGTATTCGGATTCGAGAGCAGGCCAGACCCGAGTGGAGTCGTGCGAGTCGTGAAGTTTTTGAGCGAAGACCTCAAGGCGGAATCCTTCGCTCCAGGAGGGGTGTACACCACGATGGCGGACGCGGATCTGGTGTGACGCAATGAAAACGAGTTCTCGTATCGTGCTGGCCATCGACTGGAGCCCCGAATTCAGGGAAGCGCCCGAGTTTCGATGGCTCCAGGGGTGGGTGAGAGCACAGGCCGAACAGGTCTGGGACGAAGTCGAGACGGTCGATGATCTGTTTTCGCTCGGTGCGGAAGCCCCACTTCTGATCGTCGGTGAGCGTAGCCTGGTAGGTCGACGAACGCTGGGGGCGATGCGTCAGGCTATCGAGGCCGGGGTTACTGCCGTCGTTCCGCATCGACTCGCGGAGTCCGGTCTGCCGGATCTCCACCGGATCAGAACCCTTAGAGGAATCGAAAGAGCGGAAGAAGCCGCTCTTTCGCGCGCCCGGAATCTGGAGGCTGCAAAAGCGCCGTACCCGGCGATGCTCGTCTCGCAGCCAGTCGTTTCCCGGTTGGATCACCCGTCACCGGCGTCGATACTGAGTGGCGATGATCTTCCGGTTGAACCTGTGGTGGCGGGGCTCTGCCACGAGTTCATCGATTACTACGGCGAGGTTCGAGATGACATACTGCCGCTCCTGGGCAAAGATTGCCGTGACGTCCTCGAGGTGGGCTGTGGGCGGGGTTCCACGGGTGCATTCATCCAAGAACAGATCGGTTGCAGAGTCACAGGAATCGAGCTCAATCCAGTGGTGGCTCGAGCTGCCGCGGAACGCCTACACCGAGTGATTGTCGGCGATGTGCTCAGAATTGATCCGGGAGAAAATTTTGACGTGGTCGTGGCCTGCGAGCTTTTCGAGCACCTGACTGAAGGCGAAGTCTTCTTCGAACGCCTTCGGCGGTGGATTCGACCGGGCGGGCGTGCCGTTCTGTCGGTGCCGAACGTTGGCCACCATTCGATTGTCGAGGACCTGCTTGCCGGGCGCTGGGACTATTTGCCGGTCGGTCTTCTGTGTTCGACTCACTACCGGTTCTTCACGCGTCGTACCCTCGAGGACATGCTCCACGCTGCGGGGCTGCACGATTTTGAGATCATCCCACAATCAACCGAACCGCCCGAATGGCTGGACGGGCTGCCGGATAGCGTCGAGATCGACGCCGAGAGCCTGTCGACGCACGGTTTCTACCTCGTGATTCACATTTCGTGAGTTTTTATTCGTTCCGCCACGCTCCGGTGGCAACCCATCGAAGCGCTTCCTCCGCGGACTCGACGGCCCGCTGCGGAGAGTACCGTGCCGCCACCTGCAATCCCGCGATTCTGCGGCGCTGCCATAGCGCCGGATCGTCGAGAATCGCCGAGCCGGCATTCGCGAACGCTTCGGCTGCGTGAGCCGGTACGAGCGTTGCTGCCTCCGAAGCAAAAGATTGGAAACAAGAGATATCGGAGGCTACGACCGGAATGCCCGAGGCGAACGCTTCGAGAACCGGAAGGCCGAATCCCTCCTGTTCCCACGATGGGGCAAGCAACAGATCACATCCGGCGACCAATGAAGCGGCTTCTTCGGGCGCGAGGTGGTGGTGATATTCGTCCGCGAGCAGGCGCGAATGTTCCTCGTCGGTAATCGGGTACTGAGAGAGGCGGACCAGGCGGAGATCCCGCCCGGCTCGGCGCATGTGGCCGAAGGCGTCGAGCGCGGTCGCCACACCCTTCCAGTCCCCCTCCCAGGGTCCGACGACAAGAATCCGTGGAATGGCGGCAGGCTGTCGTTTGGACTTCGAGGCGACCCTCCAGAAAGATTCCAGTGGCTGCAGAACGAGGCGTGAGGGCCGGTCGAACATTTCCTCGAGCAGCTGGCCGAGGTGGGGCGAGACCACGAACGCGGGAATCGGATGGTGGTAGGCGTCGATGATCGCCGGGTGGTCAGCGGTGTTGTGAGTGTACGTGGCCTCGAAACCTTGACAGTAGTGAGCGACCTCTCCTCTCGCGATCTTCATCGCTGGAGCGATTGTGGTCCAGTAGGTGGCTACAGTGACGTCGGCGTGAACCGTTCCGAGTTGGTCGAAATCTCCGACCTGCTGGAAATCGGCATTGATCGTCATCCAATCCGGCGCCGGTCCGAGCGATATCACCGCGACTCGATGTCCGCGTTCGGCCAACAGGTTGGCCTGGTTGAGGATGACCTTGACGCCTCCGAAGAGCACGGTGTCTTCGAGGAGGTAAGCCACGGATAGAGGCGTCGTCATCGGGTCGCCTCAACGCCGAAGAGCGTACCTGCAGTTGTCGCAGATGAAGTCCTCAGGTGGGGCTTCAATCCCGTACACCTGGCGACGCGCCCGGGCGAATGCTTCGCCGTCGAGGATTTCGCGCAGGCTCTGATTCTTCAGGTTACCGAGGACCCAGCTCTCCTCGTAGTCCTGGCAACAGAGGACGATGTTCGCCGCTGCCGTAATATGGACATGTTCGATCGGCCGCGAGCCCATGTAATCACATCCGCGAACCATCAGGTCGCGTCCCTCTGCCGCGAGTCCGACGTCGAGGTATCCCGCACGATCGTTTGCCTCGAAATCTTGAACGACGAAGTTCGAGCCCGCGAATCGTTCTGTGATTTCCTTGAAGTCCCGGGCGTGCTGCTCTTCATCGACTCCGAGAACTACAATGACCATCTCGTCCGCGATCCTCTTATCCTTGGCATAGTCCAGATTCGCAAGCACCCGTTCGAGGTGATTGCGGCCCCGGTCCCTGGCGTAACGCTCCGGATCCAGGGTCGACAGGTTGACCGAGAAGTACGACAAACCGCCGATTTCGACCAGTGCATCGACCTTGTCGGGCGTCAGCCCCGATCCATTCGAAAGTACGGCTGGCGGTAGCCCGGCATCCTTGATGGTCTTTACCTGGCTCACGAATCGACGATCGAGTGTCGGCTCGTTGTATTGGATCATTGCCACGACCTCGATCGGTTGGTCGAGGTCGGCGATCTCAGCGATGATCCGCTCGTAGAGTTCTGTGGGCATGAAATATTGTTCGCGAGGCGCCACCGACACCGGGCAGAAAAAGCAGCGTTGGTTGCAGACGGAGTGGGCCTCCAGCGAGACCCAGCGAATACGGTAGGCACGAGAGAGATCCTCGTTCTCCGGCACCAACCATCCCTCATTGGCCAGTTGTTTCTGAGTCGGATCGAGGTCTGCGATGAGCTCACCGCTCAATGCGAATTGGCGCAGCCCGGCGTACCGCGGGTCCTCGGCGGGGATGCCGCGTCCGGTGTGAGGGTTGTACAAACCGCCGCTCGCCACGTGGATGAAGGGACTCGCCCTCCACCGATCGCCATACTTTTGATCACCGGTCATCGCTCATCCCTGGGGCCCCAGCTATGCCGTATTTTGCATATTCCGAAGGGGTATTCGTCATAGGATACCGCGAAGGCGTCCTCGATGATGCGGGTGTCATATATGTGAAGCCCGTCCTCTGCGAGCAGGAAGATATAGAGCTTGAAGGTGCCCTTGACAAGCGGCAGCTCTGGAATTTCGAGCCGCACCGAGTGTCGTGTGCTTCCGGTCCAGGGTTCGACACCGTCCCGGTGCGAGAGAAACGAGGCCACCTCCACTTCGTCCGGTCGGTTGAGACCGACACAGACGTGGAATTCCAGACTCGGATCCTCGGTCTGCCAGTCGATCTCGAGTTCCAATGGATCCCCCTGTCGATACTCGGCTCCGGTCGAGAGTCGGACATCGGTGATTCGCGCCGGCGATTCAGGAGTCGCTTCGACGACCTCTCTGCCCTCCTCGGCTCGACTGCTTTTGGCATCCAGGAACGCTTCGTAACGGGGAACGACGTCCTGAGTCGGTCCAAGGGCCTCGATCCGCCCCCCATTGAGCCACAGAGCCCGTCGGCAGAAGGCGGAAATGTAGTACATCGCGTGCGAGCAGATCAGGAGCGTGCCGCCGCCCTCGACATAGCTCTTGAGATGGACCATGCATTTCTTCTGGAAGTAGCCGTCGCCCACCGACAGCGCCTCGTCGATAATCAAAACGTCCGGACTCACCTGGATGGCGATCGCGAACCCGAGGCGCATCACCATGCCGGTGGAGTAGGTCTTGATGGGCTGGTCGACGAATTGGCCGAGCTCGGAAAACTCGATGATTCCCGGAGTGTGCTCGATGACCTGTTGACGGTCGAGGCCGAACATGGCCGCGTTGAGAGCGATGTTCTGCCGTCCGGTAAGCTCTCCGTGAAAGGCGGATCCGAGCTCGAGAATCGATGCCACCGACCCTCCAAGGTGGCACGATCCGGAGGTCGGCGCCGTGATGCCGGCGAGTATCTTGAGCAGCGTGCTCTTGCCGGCACCGTTCTCGCCGATGATGCCGAGGCCTTCGCCCCGGTCGACCTCAAAGTCAATACCCCGAAGTGCCTGGAACGGTGCGTGCCGGGTCTGGCGGGTCATGCCTTCGATCAATCGATCCACTGGCCGGGCGTAGACCTTGTAGGTCTTCGTGAGGTCGCGGGCAGAGACGATCGGTCTGCTCACGGCACCCTCAGATCTCGTCCGCGAACACCGGTTTGAGCCGGCGAAACACCCAGGTGCCGACCACCAGGGCAAAAACCGAGGCGATGACCAGTGGTGTCAGCGTCGCCAGTGGCGGCATCGAGCCGCCGAGCAGGGCCTGGCGGTACAGGTCGGCCAGCGGTGTGAGCGGATTGAGGGCCAGGTAGAACTGGTACCGCTCGGGGACCAGTCCGATCGGGTAGACGATCGGCGTCAGGTAGAACCAGCCTTGCAGCAACAGATTCGCAATCTGCGCCGTGTCCCGGAAGAAAACGTTGATGGCGGCCGAGAAAAAACCGATGCCCGCCGTTAGCGCGACCTGCAGCGGAACTGCGATGATGAGGATCCAGATTCCCGAAAGCGAAAGCTCTCCAGAAATTCCAAGCACAATCACGAAGAGAGCGAGCGCAATCGCCTCATGCAACAGCGCGGCCAGAACGACCGCCCACACCAGGAGCGCCGACGGGAACGACATCTTCTTGACCAGTGCCGCGTTTTCGGTGATCGCCGTCGTAGCGCGAGTGATGCCTTCCTGCACCGCCATCCAGGGCAGCAGGCCGCAGAAGAGAAAGACCGCAAAGCTGTCGGTCAGCTCCAGAGTTCCTCGCGGGATTCGCATGACGACCGAAAAAACGAATGTGAACAGTGCCAGCATCCACAACGGCTGCACGAAGGACCAGAGAAAGCCCATCACCGAGCCGGCGTAACGGCCCTTGAAATCGCGGCGGGTGAACTCGCCGAGCAGGAAGAGTGAGTGTCGCAACATCTCTACGTCGTGCGAGTTTAATACGGATCGCGAGCAACACCCGTTGACAAGGCTTGACGGGTCACGGCGACCCGACCACACTCTGTCAGATGTCCCTTTTCGGCTGGACCCTGTTTCCGCTGATCATCCTCCACCTATGGCTGTTTCGGCGGCACAGGGCGACCTTCCGTTTTCAGCTCCTGCTCGATGTGATTGTGGCGACGATCGTTGGCCCGGCTCTGCTGGTCGGCGGTGACCTCAACCCGGTCACGACGATCAAGGGTTCGCCACCGTTTCGCCATGTGGAGTGGTCGAGGACTGCGGGCTTTCAGCCCACTCAGGGAGACCTCGTCTACCAGTTCCACCCGTGGTGGGACGAAACGGGCCGCCAGATGCGTCGAGGAGAGTTCCCCTCGATCCAGCCCGGCGTTGGCGGTGGGTTGCCGCTGATGGCCAACGGCCAGACGGGCATCTGGGCGCCGATGATGGTGCCGGTATGGCTTCACGGTCCGGAGCGCGGCACGACCATCATGGCTTTCTGGAAGATCGAGTTGGCGGGCCTGGGCGCATTCCTATTCTTCGCCACGGCGTTGCGCCTTCGGTGGCGGGCAGCCGCGGTCGGTGGCGTGGCCTGGGCCGGTGCTCCCTATCTCGTCGGTTGGTTGCTGGTGCCGTTGGCGTGGGCGGTGGCTGCGTTGCCGTGGACGTGGTGGGCGGTCTGGTGGGTTAGCCGCCGGCAGGGTTCGTTCAGGGGTGCGGTCCTAGTAGGACTGGGTTTCGGATGGCTGATGGGGGCGGGTCTTCATCCGGAATCCGCCGCCGTCGTCTGCGGCTCAGCCCTGTTGGCGCTGCTCTGCTGCCACCCGCGTCGTTGGTGGAAGGCGGTAGCGGTGGCCGGAATTGCCGGCCTCACGGCGCTCGCACTGGCGTGGCCGACGGTGGGCTACATCCAGGCCTCGTCGAGACATGCTTTGGGTGCCGATGGCGAGGCCAACCGGGAGGGGTTGCCGCCATCCATACAGAGCGATTTGGCTCGGCAAATGATTCTGCCGGCCTCCATGGGCCACCCCGGACGCGGAGACTGGCGGCCGGAGTACCCGCACGCGCCCGGCGCGGTCGGGGTGGGAGGCGTCGTACTGGCCCTGCTCGCGAGTGGCCGGCCACGAAACCGGTATCGACGGTGGGTTTTTGCGGCCGGCGCCTCGGCCTTGCTCGGCCTGACTCTTCTCCTGCGCATTCCGCCGATCGAATCGTTGCTCGTGCGCATCCCGCCGCTCGATCAGATGACGCTCCCACGGTTCGGCGTTCTCATTCCGTGGGGTGTCATCGTGCTCGCGGTACTCGCGTTGGACGGGGCGATGTGGGGCAGAGCGCGTTTGCTTCCTGTCCGGCTTCTCCCGGCCGTCGGATTGGCGATTGCGGCGACGTGGGCAGCGCCCGGTTCTCTCGCTCCGGTTGATGCGGCGCTGGTGGTGTTGTCGGTCGGTATGGCTGGAGTCGTCGGGATTTTCGGGCGAGGTTCGCTTGCACCGGTGTTGGTGACGATCGAGCTCGCCCTGCTGGCGGTGGGGATCAACCCGGTTGCGAGCACTTCTGATCGGCTGCCGACGCCTCCGCTGGTCGAGCGGCTGGTCGAGCTCGAGGCCGAAGAGCCAACTCGAATCGTCGGCCTCGGTCGTGCTTTTTCGCCAAACCTCGCCAGTCGCTACGGACTCCGCGACCTGCGCGCCTTCGGTCCTCTCAGACCGTCCACCTTTGTCCGTCTGACGGGGGTTCTCGGCGAGCCGGCAACGATTCTCGGAGGACCCCTGGAACGCCTGCCGGCGGGGCTGTGTGGGGCCTGGGGGGTGGGCCTTGCGGTGACCCCGCCCGGCCGGGAGCTCGAGGGTTGGCGGCCGGAGTACCGCGACCGCGATGGCGCCATCTGGTCGAATCCTCGGGTCCTCCCTGAAGTACGCGTTGTGGGCCGCGTCGTCGAGGAGCCCGAAAACACTTCGCGTCTTCTCGAGCTTGTAGAAGCCATCGATTTCGAGACCACTGCCCTCGTGAGTGGCGAAGAAGGGGTGGGTGCGGACGTCTTTGCTTGCGAGCTCTGGCGACGGACGCCGACATCGATCGAGGCGACGGCGGAGTGCGACGGGCCCTGCCTGGTGGTCGCCGCTCAGGCGTGGGCGCCAGGCTGGCGGGCCTCGGTCGACGGCGAACCCGAGGGACTGGTGCGGACGAACATCGCCGGCATCGGCGTTGTCGTACCGGCCGGTCGCCACACGGTTGCCTTCGAGTACCGTCCCTGGTCGTGGCGTTTTGCGCTACCCTGATGGGCATGACGACCAACTCCGATGATCGGCCGGACCTGTCGATCGTGGTTCCGATCTACAACGAGAGGGACAATGTCGACGCCCTGGTCGACCGTGTGCGCTCGACCTTGGACGGCGCCGGACGATCGTGGGAGATGCTTGCGGTAGACGACGGCTCGAATGACGGATCTGGCGAGCGGCTCGATGAGCTGGCTGCCGGTGAAGAGCGGCTGAAGGTCCTGCATTTTAAAGAAAACTGCGGCCAGTCTGCGGGGCTCGACGCGGGGTTCGAGCATGCTCGCGGGCGGTTGGTTGCCCTCCTCGATGCCGACCTCCAGACATACCCCGAAGATCTGCCGCAACTGATTGACCTGCTCGAAAACGAGGGCGTCGACGCTGTAGTGGGGATCCGTGCCGAACGTCACGATAGCGGCTGGAAAAGGTTCAGCTCCAGCTTTGCCAACGGTGTCCGAAACTGGCTCACCCGCGAGGACATTCAGGATACCGGCTGCCCGATCAAGGTCTTCCGGGCCGACGCGATCAGACAGGTGAAGATCTTCACCGGGATGCACCGATTCCTGCCCACGCTGTTGCGGATGGAGGGCTACACCGTCACGCAGATACCGGTGCGCCACACCGAGCGCACCGCCGGGAAGAGCAAGTATGGCACCTGGGACCGCGCCTTCTCAGGCCTGCGCGACGCTCTCGCCGTGCGCTGGATGCAGGATCGTCGAATGAAGTGGCGCCTCCGCGATTGATCCCGCTACCTCGCCGCCCGCCCGCCGCTCGCTGACGCTCGCAACCAAACGGCAGGACCGCCAAACGACGGTACGGTTTTCCCCGACCAGCTAACCGTACGACAATTCCGCAGGCGGAGGGAAAGACGCCGACGCGAGACGGGAACGTGGTGCCCCTTAGCCGTCGAGCCGTGTAACCGTCGGGCCGTATTTCCGTCCAGCCGTCTTACCGTCTTACCGTCGAGCCGCTGCACCCGTGACGGAACGGCGCTGCGCTACCATTTGCCGATGCTGGACGACCCCATGGCGCCCGATTTCGCAGAACGTCTCTCGGCCTACCACGAGGCGGGGCACGCAGTCATGGCACAGCTCTGCGGCCGGCACGTGACCGAGGTTGAGATCATCGGCGACCGCGAGCATACCGGCAGCGTTCAGTCGCTGGCGTATCTCCCCGACCCTGCGGAGTTCGACCGCCCCGAGGACGAGGCCGAGGAGGTGGTGCGTCGTCTCAAGGTCATTCTCGCGGGCATCGTTGCCGAAGGAATCATCTCGGGTCGTGAGCAATGGGACGATTCGAACCAGGATCTCGACACGGCGGTCCGTCTCGCCATGCGCCTGGTCGACGATTGCGAGGACGTGATGCCGTTGCTCGAGGAGACTCGCGCCGAAATGGAAAGAGAACTCCGGCGACACTGGTCTGCGGTCGAGATGCTCGCTGGTGAGCTGTTGGTTCACAAAGTGCTCACCGGGTCCGAGGTGAGGAGGTTGGTGACACCACACCTCTCGTGACTCGCGCGAGATGATGGGGTGAACCGCGACACGGCCTCGATGCCTTTTTTTGCCCGAGCCAGACCAAGGATCTGCCTCGCTGTTGCCATCGTCGGGGTCTCTTATGGTGTCAACGGTATTTCGGGAGGTCGAGATGCGCCCCCTTTCCAGCGACTCCATGTTGACCCTCAAGCTCATCGTGATCGGGATCCTCGGTGTCGCTCTGTGGATCCCGACGTCGATGGTTGGCTTCGTAGTCAAAGATCGTGCCGATCGACGGGACGACATTGTCGGTGAGGTTTCCGCTACCTGGGGCCGGGCTCAGGTCGTGCAGGGGCCGGTGCTCTCGGTCCCCGTGACCAGATGGAGCGAGGACGCCGACCGGAATCCAGTGGAGAAAACCGTGTGGATTCACCAACTCCCGGAGTCGCTGATGATCGAGGGACAGCTCGAGCCCGAGGTCCGCTACCGGGCGATATATGAGATCGTCCTCTACCGAGGTCAATTGCGCCTCAGCGGCCGCTTTCCACCTCTCGATCCGTCTCGATGGGGGGTGGAGCCGATCGATGTCCGCTGGGATCGAGCGGTGCTCACCTTCGGGGTCTCGGATCCCAAAGGTCTCAGGGAGGTCCCGCAGATCAAGCTGAGCAAGGCGCCGCTCTCACCCGAGCCGGGGGAGGGGCGGGGGCCGTTCCCGGAAGGGCTCGGAGCAAAGGTGGACCTCCAGCCTTACAGTCAGGGACGGTACGAGGAGTTGCCGTTCGAGATCGAGGTCGAGCTGGCGGGGAGTGAAAGCCTGCATTTCTTGCCGATGGCGCGCGAGACCGAGGTTCAGCTCGGCGCGTCGTGGCCCGACCCGAGCTTTGACGGCGCGTTCCTGCCTGACGTGAGAACCATAGACGATACGGGCTTCAGGTCGTCTTGGAGGGTCCTTTCGCTCCACCGCGAAGTGCCTCAACATTGGCTCTCCGAGGATGATCCAGGCAGTTGTCACGGCGATACTCTTATGAGCTCGTCATTCGGCGTGCGCCTGCTCTTCCCGGTCGACGCGTATCAACGGACCACGAGGACGGTGAAGTACTCGATCCTCTTCTCCCTGCTGACGCTCCTCGGTTTCTTCGCTGTCGAGGTCGGAGGAGAGACCTCGATTCACGCGTTGCAATACGTGGTGATCGGGTTTGCCCTGTGCATCTTCTACATGTTGCTGCTCTCGTTGTCAGAGCTCGTCGGCTTCAACCCGGCATACGCGGTTGCCAGCTTCGTCATCATTGCGATGGTGTCTGCTTACATACACGCTATCGTCAGGTCGCCCGCTTTGACCGTGCTCTGCGGAGCTGTGCTGGCGGCGGTCTATGGAAGCCTGTTCATCATGCTCCAGTTCGAAGAGATGGCATTGTTGATGGGCACCGTCCTGCTCCTCGTCTTGTGCGCGGTGGTGATGCTGCTCACCCGCCGGCTGAATCGGACCGAAATTTGACAGTATCGGCAATCGCGTCGAACAGAAGCCACACGCCACGGTGAAAGACCTCGGGCGGCAGGAGCAGGCTGAGAACCAGCCAGCCGTCGCGCGCGAAACCGAAGAAACCGCCGGGATGGACGGCGACGCCGCGCTCGAGCAGCAGCTTCACGCACAGGTCCTCCTCGTCGATCACCGAAGGCACCCTGACCGGGGCGCTCCAGCCGCCACCGATGGGACCGACGTCGATCTCCGGGTGGACGCTGGCAAGGCGACGCAGGGCGTCGAGGTTCGCCTGACATCGGGTGGCAATTTCTTCTCGAATCAGGACTGCATCGGCGAGGATCTGGGGCGAGGCGAGGGCAACGGGTGTCGAGACCGAAAGATAGGCATCGGCGACGTAGTCGAGTCCTTCGAGGACCGGTTCGACGAGCTCCGAAGGGCCGGTTACAACAATCCACGAGAGCTTGAGCTGCGGCAGCCCGACACTCTTGGACAGACCACCGAGTGTGCAACACAGACAATCATCGACTGATGCGAAGCTCTGGTCGGAGCCGGGGCCTCCATCGAGCGGGAAAAGGAGGAACACCTCGTCCGCGATCAGGGCCCAACCGCGATGGCGACACAGATCGACCAGGCGCTGGCGATCGTCGGGATGGATGAATGAGCCGGTGGGATTGTTGGGTTGGACGACAATTACCGCTCTGGCTTCCTCGGATCCGTCCTCGAGAGCCGAGAAGTCGATTCTCCAGTTTGCCTCCGGGTCGAGAGCATAAGATGTCGCGTTGATGCCGTCGAGCTTTGCGAGATGATCGAAGAGAGGGTAGGAGGGCGATGGCACCAACACCTGTTCGCCCGGGTTGCAGAAGAGGCGGAAGAGAAAGGAGTAGGCCTCACTCGTCGAGGCGGTGAGAAGGACATGCTGCGCGTCGGCACCAACGCCCCATCGCGCGTACTCCCCGGCCACCGCAGCGCGGGCAACCATTGGCCCTCGGGCATCGGGTTCGTAGACCAACCCGCGACGAGCGGCCAGCGGCGAAAGGAGGGTTTCCGGATACGAGAACCCACACGCCGTCGGGTTGCTGACCGTGAGGTCGTACGGGATCTCGCCGATCCTCTGCCTCGCCTCAGCCAGGCGGTTGAGGGACAGGTCAACCGGGATCCTCCGCGATCGTTGAATCATGGCGTGATTGTAACGTTCGACCGCTCACACGCTAGATACTCGTCTCTCGATACTTGTTTCTCGATACAGCCGCCCACCCGGCTTCGCCCACAGGCTTCGCCGTGGCGAGCCCCTTGCCAATGCAGCGAGACGACTTATGGATTTGTTGCATCCAGCATCCAGCATCCAGCATCCAGCATCCAGCATCCAGCATCCAGCATCCAGCATCCAGCATCCAAGTTCCAACATCCAACATCCAACATCCAACATCCCGCACGGATAGAATGACTGCATGGCCGAACTGACAGACCTCCAACGACAGGCGCTCGTAACCTCCGGTTGCGAAGTGCGCACCGACATGCTCACCCGATGCCTCTACGCAGTCGATGCCTCGATCTACCGGGTCGAGCCGGCGGCGGTCGCCTTTCCACGTTCGGCAGTCGAGGCAGCGACCGTGCTGCGTGCCGCGGCGGATGGCGGTGTCGAGATCACCCCTCGCGGCGCCGGGACAGGACTCGCCGGTGGAGCGCTGGGCAGGGGTTTGGTGGTCGATTTCGCGCGCCACAACCGACGTATCTCCGACTACGACGCTGAAAGTCGAACCGTTCGGGTCGGGGCGGGCGTGGTGCTCGATCAGCTCAACGCCGAGCTCGCGCAACACGGGATGTGGTTCGGGCCCGACGTGGCCACATCGTCACGGGCCACTCTCGGAGGGATGATCGCCAACAACTCCTCCGGAGCGCACGCCCCGGTCTACGGCACGACTGCAGATCATGTGGTCGCGCTGGAGGTCGTGCTGGCCGACGGGACGGTGGCGGTTGTCGGCCCAGACGATGACGGTCTTCCCGCCATCCGACAACGTGCGGATGTCATCGTTGAACGGTACGCAGAGGCAATCGCTGAACGACTGCCCGAAGGTCTGATGAAACGGTGGCCCGGATACGGGTTCGACCGCGCGCTCCGCTCTCCCGGCGATCTCACTCAGCTGGTGGCGGGAAGTGAGGGTACGCTGGCGGGCATCGCCTCGGCGGTCTTGGGAGTGGTGCCCAGGCCCGAGACGCGGTATCTCGGGGTCGTGTTCTTCGGATCGGTCATGGATGCGTTGCGATCGTCGGTCGAGTTCGCCGAACTCGGTGCGGCCGCGATCGAACATTTGGACCGCGCAGCACTCGATCAGACGGTGGGGAATCGCGCCTTCGCCGCCGCACGCTCCCTTCTGCGCCTCGATGAAGAGCCGTGCGAGGCGATGTTGCTGGTCGAGTTCTTTGACGACGATTCTGGGCTTGCAGAGCTCGATCGCCGGGCCCCGGGGCGACGCCGTCAGCTGTTGCGCGATCCCGGTGAGCAGGAACTGGTGTGGGGATTGCGCCGCGCCGGGCTTTCATTGTTGACCAGCCGTGCTGGCCCGGCAAAGCCGTGGGGCTTCATCGAAGATGTCTGCGTACGTCCGGAACGGCTGCCGGAGTACGTCGAGGGCTTGCGGGAGATCCTCGATCCACTCGGCTTGGAGGCCTCGTTTTACGGCCACGCCGCGTCGGGAGAGCTCCACGTCCGTCCGGTGCTTGACCTGCATCGCACCGAGGACATTTCGAAGTTACGGCGAGTGGCGGAGCAGGTCGCGGATCTGTGCAGGCGTTTCAGCGGCTCTCTCACCGCCGAGCACGGCGTTGGTCTCGCGCGGACGGAATTCGTCGAGGCGCAGATTGGAACGGACCTGATTGACGCGGCAGGTCAGATCAAGCGGTTGTTCGACCCCACCGGGGTCATGAACCCGGGGAAGATCATCGATGACGGGCGATATCGCATCGATGGCGACCTCCGCCTCGGGGAAGGCTCGGAGATTGTCCTGCCGTTCGGGCAGACGTATGCCTGGATCGGACGAGACGATGGTTTCGTTGCTAACTTGGAGCAGTGCAACGGCTGTGGCGGCTGCCTCAAGGCGGCGCCAACCATGTGCCCGACGTTCTTGGCCACAGGCGACGAGGCCTTGTCGACCCGCGGGCGCGCCAACACGATCCGTGCCGCCCTCGAAGGCCGTTTCGAAGGCTCATCAGGTGTCGTGTCTACAGAGCTTTCGGAGGTCCTGTCGAGTTGTCTCTCGTGCAAGGCATGTGTCGTGGAATGTCCCTCGAATGTGGACATGGCGCACCTCAAGGCGGAACTGGTGCACGCCCGGCACCGCGAACGCAGCGCGGGCCTGATCGATCGCTTGATAGCGAACGCTGATCTGCTCGGCCGTCTCGGAACACTGACACCTGGAATCGCGAATGCCCTGCTAGGCTGGCGGCCGTTTCGCGAGCTCATGGAGAAGGGCCTGGGTGTTGACGTCGGCGCCCCCCTGCCCCCGTTCGCCCGCCAAAGGTTCGATCGGTGGTTTCGACGAAAGGTTCCTGTAGGTGCAGGGAGCAGGAGCCGGGTGCTTCTCTGGGACGACACCTGGGTGCGTTATCACGAACCATCGATCGGACGCGCGGCGGTCGCGGTGCTGGAGGCGGCCGGGTTCGAGGTGGCCCTGGTCGAGGATCGGGTCTGTTGCGGCCGGCCGGCCGCGAGCCGCGGAATGCTGGACGAGCTGCGTCGGGCAGCTGAGCACAACATCCCTCTGCTCCGCGACACCATCGAGCCGATTGTCTTCCTCGAGCCCTCGTGTTGGTCGGTCTTCGTGGACGAGTACCTCCAGCTCGGAGTCGAAGGGGTTGAAGGCGTAGCGGATCGTTGCCTCCTGTTCGAGGAGTTTGTCGCAGGCCTCTTCGATGAGGGAGCTTTGACGGCGGCAATGTTTGAAGCTGGCGGTGAGGTGGCGTTGCACACCCATTGCCACGCGGACGCCCTGGCCGACTCGAAAACAGTCCTGGATCTGCTGGAGCGGATTCCCGATTCGGTGCCGCGGCTCCTCGATGTGGGTTGCTGCGGCATGGCGGGTGCGTTCGGCATGGAGAGTGGACACAGGGAGTTGTCGCACAAGGTTGCGGAACCATTGGTGGCAGCGATCAGAGGTTTGCCGGAGGACACCGCGGTTGTCGCCTCGGGAACCAGCTGCCGGCACCAGGTTGCCGACCTCACCGATGCCCGTCCTCTCCATCTCGCCGAATTTCTGGCGAGCCGTCTACGAAGAGCTGACGAGCCTTGAACAATAGCTACCGAGGCGGCTGCGACCATGTGGAAAAGGAGAAAAGGGGAAAAGTGGCGGAGGTAAAGCCACGGTCCTCCTTTTCCCCCTGCCCTTTTCTCCTTTTTGAGGGTCGGGCTGGTTTTGACACGGCGTTGACACCTTCTGAGAACCCAATCATGTTCTTTCCCGTTTGAAGGGTTGAACGGCGCCCCAGAGGCGCGGTTGACGACTGGATCGGACCCGCCGGCGGTTGGCTCCGGCTACAATCGGTGGGACGCCGACTGGAGGACTGATGAGGATTGCGTACTTCGAACCGCTGACTCGAGCCTGGGAAAGGATGAAGCTCATCCTGTGGCGCCCGTTCGATCTCGCGAAGTGGCTCGTGCTCGGCTTCTCGTGCTGGCTCGCCGGTCTGGCCGACGGTGCCGGAGGCGGGGGTTGGAAGTGGATTGTTGACGAGGAAGACTTTCCAGGCCGATTTGGGCGCTGTAACGGGTGGATGTCCCACGAGGAGATCGGGAACGCCTTGGTCTGGCTGCCGCTGGCCTTTATCCTGATCATGGCGATCGCCGCGATTCTCGTGCTGGTTTTGTGGGTGTCTTCACGGGCGAAATTCATCTACCTGGACAACGTCGTGCACAACCGCGCAGAGATCGTCGAACCCTGGAATCGGTTGCGGACCCTCGGGAACTCGCTCTTTCTGTGGAGAATTGGCTTCATCGTCGTCTGCGGACTGGTGGCGATGGTGCTTTTATTGGTCTTCTTCGCGCCCGCTGCGACGTTTTCCTTCACCGACGCGCTGGCGGGGTTGTCGTACGCCGCCATGATCTTCGGCGTGATCGTCCTGATCTGTTTCGGAATCATTGCCGGATTCGTGGCGCTCATGCTCGAGGCTTTCGTGATCCCGATCATGTACAAGTTCGACCTCAAGGCGACGGAGGCGTGGAACTACCTCCTGCCATGGCTGAAATACCGCCCGGGGCATTTCGTCCTCTACGCCCTGCTGGTTCTGGGACTGGTCTTCGTCTTTGCCGCGATTTTCGCGGTCGTGTGCATGCTCACCTGTTGTGTGGTCGCGTTGCCGTACGTCGGAACCGTCATTCTGCTTCCGTTGTGGGTCACTTACCGCATATGGAGCGTCGAGTTCCTGACCCAATTCGATCCCGAGTTCGATCTTTTCACGATGGCGGAGCTGCCCGCGGCGGCCGAGTAGCGATCGAGAGATCGCAGACGACGAAAACGGCGAGCAGGGTCAGCATCAGTGCCCGCAGCTGAGCTTCGCTGAAGGTCGTGACGAGATGGCCGCCGACGCGGCTGACGAATTGCTGGTCCGGGTCCTGCTCCGCCTCGACCGATCTTCGCCTGTCCGGGCCCCATCGGCGGGCGGCCCGCGTCAGGGTCCGGCCGAAGGAGGTCTCGAGGATCAGATTCTCGCGCCAGGCAATCGTCATTCGCCGACGGTAGATCTCAGAGGCCTGGTCTGCCGTCCGCGCCCTGTTGAAATTCCGATTTCTGGCAAACAGGTGAACCCGGAATTCGTAGAGGAATGGGTCAGTGACCGGCGAAGCAGTCTCGCGCGGCGATCCATCGGCAGGTCTGGGCGGGTCGAGGTAGTGGATGATATCGGTCGATCGTTGCCGGTCAGACGTCGCGAGGTCTTGCGCTGAAAGGCGTGAGCGGAAGGCGGTCAACTCGTCCACCACATGAAAAAAACCGTATTCGCAGATGGCCTCGTGGCCCAGCGCCAGCCGGTTCGGAATCGGAAGGAATTCCGCGATGCGGGCCACACGCTGTGGCGTCGCCGACAGGCAGAGAAGAAGCAGCAAAACCTCGGCCGCGGCAAGGCGGCACGCGAGTCGCATGGATGACCTGTTCACCGACACGGGCCGAGGCGGGGCCAGCCGCCAGATCGCGACCTGGATCAGGGCCACCGCACCCCCGTTGAGGAAGATGTCGCGGAGGTCCCAGAACCTGCTTGGCACGAGCCACTGGATCAGCTCATCCACCGTACCGACGAGGAGCCCGACCAGCGTCACGACCACGTAGACCGTGGCGTCCTTCACCGGTCCAGAGAGGGCGCGGAAGAGAAGGATACCGAGCACACCGTACTCGATGAAGTGAACCGCTTCCTCAGGTTGACCCATCAGACGTCGGGTCCATAGGACGACAACAGCCGCGACAGCGATCAGCCACATGACGTCGGCTGGAGCCACCCGCGACTGCTGCCGCCCGAGCAGGATGAGAGCTGTGGCTACAGCGCATACCACGACGACCATCACCGTGTAAGCGATGAACTCAGCCGGCCAGTGGGCGACGAATAACTCCCGAAGCTTCCTTACGAATGGAATTGCGAGGTAGATCAGTCCGACCCAGAGGACAACGGCGAGCCAGGGACCGAGGTGTCTGAAGCGCACGGAGGTCATCGTACCGCGGTTCGCAGCACAGCTGCGCCGCCCATTTCGGGTATAGTCCGAATCCATGCTGGAAGTCGTTCACATCGACACCTCCAGAAGCTGGCGGGGCGGTCAGCTCCAGGTCTTCCTCCTACATCGGGAGCTTCTCCGCGTGGGCGTCGCGAGTCGACTCTTCGCGCGTTCCGGGGGTGCCCTGCATCGTCGCTGTGAAACGGCCGGTCTGCCGGTCGAACCGATCCCGCTCCTGAATGCCTGGTTCCCGTCTGGCGCCGCCGCGGCCGCCCTCAAGACTCGCACCGCGGATATCGTCCACGCCCATGATTCGCACGCCCTGAGTCTGGCTGCATTGGCGCGATTGGTGCACGCGCATCTCAAGGTCGTCTGTCACCGCCGCGTTGCATACCCCCTGCACGGTGTTTCCGGCCAGCGATGGAAATACCGTTGCGTCGATCGGTGGATCGCTGTCAGCTCCGAAATCGGCGGAATGCTGCGCCGCGCAGGCGTGGAGGACTGCCACATCGTGCCGTCGGCAGTCGATCTCGATGATCTGCGGAACAGCGAGTCCGCCGAGGCCAAGGCGTTCGTCAAGGCGAAATTCGCAATCGAACCAGAGGCGCCGGTTGTCGGATTGGTCGGTGCACTGGTGCGTCAGAAAGGACAGCGAACACTGATCGACGCGACGCCGAGAATTCTCGCCTCCACGCCCAACGCAATCGTTCTCTTCGTTGGTGAGGGCCGGGCACGGCGCCGCCTCGAGCACAAGGTGCGAAGGGCCGGGTTGGAGCTGTCGGTCCGATTCACGGGTTTTCAGAGTGATGTTCCAGCCCTGATGCAGGCATGCACGGTTCTCGTCGCACCGAGTGTTGACGGGGAAGGGTCGAGTGCGGTCATCAAGGAAGCCATGGCCCTCGGAACGCCGGTTGTCGCGTCCGATCTTCCGGGCAACTCGGAGGTGCTCGGTAATGCCGGGCTGTCCGTCGGGGCGACGGATGTCGAAGCCCTGGCGGAGGCGGTGGTGAGCTTGCTACGAGATCCGCGCGCACGGCGCGAACTCCGAGAGCTCGGACGTCAGCGCGTTGCCAGGTGGACTCCTGGAGCGATGACAGCTGGAGTCCTTTCCGCGTACGAGGGTGTGATCCGCCGGGCGGGGACCGCGCTGGAGCCCGCGTGAGCTCTTTGCCACCACTGACGGGAGTGGTGATCACACGGAACGCCGAAGAGTATCTCGACAGGGTGCTGGCCGCCCTCCATTGCTGCGGCGAAATCCTCGTTCTGGACTCCGGTTCGACTGATGGCACTCGCCAGATCGCGGATAATCACGGTGCGAGCTGGTTCGAACGGCCGTTCAATGGGTACGGGTCGCAGAAGCGACACGCAGTGGTTCGGGCCGCCCACGACTGGATTCTGTCTGTCGATGCCGACGAAGTGCTCGATCACGAGGCCGCTTCGGCCATTGAGACCATCGACTGGTGCGATCAGGATCCGTCGGTGTGTTGGCGGATCAGGCGGCGGCCCTTTATCGGGCGGCGGGAGATCCGCCACGGCCACTGGAATCCGGATTGGGTGGTACGACTGTTTCACCGAGGGCACCACGACTTTTCGGCTGCAGCGGTTCACGAGACGGTGTCGCCAAAAGGGACTGTGAGGACCCTTCCAGGGAGCCTGCACCACTACAGCTACCGGGACCTCGGTGAGGTTATTCGCATGGACTACCACCGAATCAAGGCCAGGCGTTATCGCGACGAGGGCCGCCGTTCTTCGGGTCCGGTTCTTGCCGCGCGCGCCTCCTGGGCGTTTGCGTACTCGTACCTCATCCGCCGCGGCTTTCGAGATGGACCGGCAGGTGTAGTCATTGCCCTTGCCGGAGCGGTCAATTCAGTCATGGGGCTTGCGATCGCCACCGAGGGCGGTGACGAAAAAGGGAAAACGGGAAAAGAAGAAAAGGAGAGGTAAATGGACCGCCCCCTCTGCTCCTCTGCGCTCTCGAGTGATCGCGTCTCAGTCCCCGCTTTGTTATGCTGGGGCACTTCTTGAGGAGGCGAAAGATGGGCGAGAAAAAGGGCTCCGGCATTGGAATCATCGGCTACGACACCTACGAGTTCGTGGTTGCAGACCTGGAACGAAGCCGGCGGTTCTACAGCGAAATGATAGATGTGCCCGAGATTGCCAGCCTCGATGAGCATGAGGCGGCGCTCCGGGGCGAGGACGCCGTGATGTTTGCTGCCGGCAAGGCACAATGTGTCTGTGTCACGCCGCGAGAGAGGGACTCGGCGTCCGATCGCTGGCTCAATCGGCACCCCGATGGCGTCAGAGTTGTCGGCTTCAGAGTGCGAAACGTCAACGCGACGAGGGCGATCCTCGCCGAGCGGAACGCAACCTTCGTATCTGATGTGATTGACGCGACCGACGGGGAGGATCGACCGTATCGCTTCTTCGACATCGCCACCCCGTTGGGGGACGTCCGTTTCCGGTTCGTTGAACGCGCGTCGGACGCACTTCCACCCGGCTTTTCTCTGAACAGCACTGCTTCGGAGCAGAACTCGAACGGCTTTCAGGTCATCGATCACATCACGTCCAACTTCCTGACCCTCGAGCCTCACGTGACCTGGCTTCGAGATGTGATGGGTTTCGAAGAATACTGGCGAGTTCACTTCCACACCGCGGACATCAACCCCGACACAGGGGGGTCGGGACTCGCGTCCACCGTCATGTGGGATCCTGAGTCTGGCATCAAGCTCGCCAACAACGAACCGGTGACGCCTTGTTACGAAGCGAGCCAGATCTACACCTTTGTCGAGGCCAACCAGGGTCCCGGGGTACAGCACGTCGCGTTCCACGTGCCGGCCATCTCGACCGCGGTCGATCAGCTGAGGAGCGCTGGCATCCAGTTTCTCGACACCCCGGGAACCTACTACGACATGCTTCCCGAGCGTCTGGTTCGCCAAAAGGTGCACAACTTCGACCATGACGTGGATGAACTGAGGCGCCTCGGTCTCCTGGCGGACGGTAGCGACGACCGGTACCTTCTTCAGATCTTTATGGTCGAGGGTGGATTGCTCTACGATGATTACATCGCAGGTCCTTTCTTCTACGAGGTGATTCAGCGGTTCGGTGCTCGGGGTTTCGGCGAGGGGAATTTTCGCGCGCTCTTCGAATCGATCGAGCGCGACCAGGTCGAACGTGAAGCGGCTCAGAAACAGCTCGATGCGGGAGCAGGATCATGAAGACGGAATTTCGGATTTCGAATTTCGGATTTCGGATTTGGGGCCCAACCGCCCGTCACCCGGGCGGGGAGGGTGGTGAAAATCCAAAATCGGGAAGTGGTGATAACAAATGATCCACAGGCTCACACGTGGCGATGTCCCGAGGAAGCCTCACACCGTGTTCGAGGTCGAAGGCAAGCTCACCTACGAACACTGTTTCACCCGTGCCGGGTTCGAATCGATCTACACGATGCTCTGGCACCGGAGCCCCCCACACTGGGTGGAGACGGAGGAAGACCTCGGACGTCATCCAGGCTGGGCCGAGGGTATCCGCACCGGACCCTTGCGCCGAAGTCACTACCTGGGCGAGAAGGGCGGCGGGGGCGGAAGCCCGCTGCTCTCACGCCAGCTCTTTTTTTCGAATTCCGACATCGGCGTGTGGTTGAGTCGGCCGACGGAAAGCGAGCCGACTCTGGTCGCCAATGCCGACGGAGATGAACTGACCTTCGTGCATCGTGGCTCCGGTCGGATCGAGTGCGCGCTCGGCGTGGTGCCTTTTACGGAGAAGGACTACGTCTACGTGCCGCACGGCCTGCCGCACCGTTGGCTGCTTGACGGGGCGGCGACACTCCTGACAATCGAGGCGCGCTCACCCTTGCGCGTGCCCACGCAGTATCGGGCGCCGGAGGGGCAGCTTTCGATGTATGCGCCGTTCACCCACCACGACTTCGTAGAGCCCGAATGGCCGGACGGGGGTATGGAGAAGCGCGAGGCCCCGCGCAGGCTCATTGTCCAGAACGGTGGCGTGCTGACTGCCTTCGAGATGTCCCATCATCCGTTCGACGTCGTTGGGTGGGACGGGCAGGTCTGGCCATTTGCCTTTCCTATTCTCGCCTTCCAACCCAAGACAGGAGCCATCCACCTGCCACCGACGGTCCACACCACATTTGCTGGCAACGGGTACGTCGTCTGCTCGTTCGTACCGCGGGTGGTGGATTTTGCGGAGGGTGCGATCCCGTGTCCCTACCCCCACTCCTCGCCGGATTGCGATGAGGTCATATTCTACGTCGATGGAAACTTTACCTCGCGAAAAGGAGTGGGACCTGCGTCGCTGACTCTGCATCCGCGAGGCCTTCCGCACGGCCCACATCCAGGCACCTACGAGGCTTCGATCGGAAGGGAGCGCACCGATGAGCTGGCGGTCATGATCGACACATTCAAGCCCCTGTTGCCGACACCGTTCGCAGATGCGGTGGAGGACATCAATTACAACCAGAGTTGGGTGAGGTGACGTCGCCGAATTCTGATTTCGGATTGCGAATTTCGAATTTCGGATTTTCGAACTCGGAACTGAAATCGATCAAACGAGCGGGCGTGGCCTCCGGATGATCTCGATACGGCGTGAAGAACCGGGGGATTTCGAGGCGGTTCATGACCTCAATCTGGCGGCATTCGAGGGCGGTCCCGAAGCGGCGTTGGTCGACTCCTTGAGAGCCTCCTGCCCGGACTACCTTTCTCTGGTGGCCGAAGACGAGGGACGAGTCGTCGGCCACATCCTCTTCACACCGGTCGTCATTCAGAGCGGGGAGGGCGATGTCGAGGGGGTGGGTCTGGCGCCAATGGCCGTCCTGCCCGACCTCCAGGGAAACGGCATCGGCTCGGATCTCGTGAATCATGGTCTCGAGATGCTCCGTTCTCGATCATGTCCCTTCGTGATTGTCCTCGGACATCCGGACTATTACCCGCGTTTCGGTTTCGAGAGAGCGTCGCGGTACGACCTCACCAGTCAATGGGAAGGCGTCCCGGATGAAGCCTTCATGATCCTCGTACTCCAGCCGGGCGTACTGCCCGCCGCCGGCGGTGTGGCGAGGTATCGAGGCGAGTTCGATGCGGTCATGTGATGGAACCTTTTTCCGGCGGCACGGTCTCAAAGCTTGAAAGAGATCATGCGGAGGCCGCGACGTGAAAAGCGAGATCCGAATTCTGTTCCTGGTGTTCGTAACGCTCATCCACTCCCTTTCGGCCGAAGCCGGTACACGGGATCTATCATCTGCCCTTGCGACGGACGACGCCGAGGTCGTCCACGTCGACCTCTACCCTCGGGATTCTCATCCCGGATTCGAAACCGACATCGATGGCGATGACCCGCGGTTGGAATCACTGGTGGCGGTCATCATAGGGGCCGAGCCGGGATGCGGCCACAAGTGCCCCAATCGAGGGATGGTGCGATTCCGGATGGTTGGAGGTCGGGTGATTTCTGTCGGTCTCCTGCCAAGCCACGAGGAAGATGTTTTCGGGTTGCGTCTATACGATGGGGACCGCCTGCAGGGTGTCCTCTGCGTTCAGCGAGCGACGTTGGTGGCTGCCTTTGAACGCCTTGCTGTGCCGGTGGATGGACCAGCTTTTCGGGATTGAGGCACAACTGAAATCAAACTGAGACAGTAGCTGTAGGCATATCACAGATGTGAGAATGTTGAAAAAATTGAGACGTCGTCGCGAACAAGATTGCCTCTGCGAGCGTATGATGTTGTGATGCAGCGATCGCAACGGCGTCTGACCTTGACGTTGGCGCCAGGGATTCTCGCCTTCCTCATCGCCGCTCTGTCGGTTGCGGACATGTTCCTTCCGCACCCGTATGACGGCGTCATCCTGGAGGCGGATGTCCCCGGTGCGCGGGTGGTGAGGGCAGTGGTGCCCGGATCGGGCGCTGACCGCGCGGGGATACGTCCCGCCGACGTGATAGTTGGCATCGACCGAAACTTTCTCGACTCGGATATCCACGCTCAGGAGATCCTCAACGAACACGAAATCGGCGATACGGTTTCGTACCTCGTTCGATCGGGGGGGAGCATTTTTGAGGTCGATGTCGAGCTTGGCCGTCGCCGAATCGGTGATACGAGCTACCTCTACGCCGCCCTGCTCGGTTTTCTCTTCTTCGGCATCGGCACGTTTGTCGTCCTTCGGCAACCCCGGATGCCGGCGGCGCGGGTCTTTTTCACGATGTGCGCCCTCTTCATGCTATTCCTGGTGTGCCGCCTGCGTCCGGCCTCCTACTCGTGGGTTGATGATTTCGTCATCACGGCCGGCACCATGGCCCTGCTGTTTCTGCCGGCGGCATTTCTTCATTTCTTCCTGATCTTCCCCCGTCCGATCTGGGAGTGGAGACGAGATCCGATCGCGGACTTCCTCGGAAAGATCTACCGGATCAGCAGCCGGATGCTGCCGCTCTATCTGGTGCCGCCGCTGGTCTACCTGGGGACAGTTCTGTGGGCCAGATTCACGGGCAACTCGCTGGCTTTGATCAGCGGTGCGCCGATGACCAACTGGTGGGTGATGGTTGGCTACATGATTCTGGGCCTTGGTGCGCTCTACCTTTCGGCGAGACATCTGCCGGACGCAGCCCAGCGTCGGGGCGCCGGTCTGGTCTTCCTCGGAACCCTCTTCGGGGTCGCGCCGTTCATCGTGCTGGCGGTAGGGTTCCCAACGCTTTTGAACACTGAGCGTTATCTCTTCTACGGTGTCGTTCCCTTGATCCTGGTGCCGATTACCTTCGCCTACGCCATCATCCGATTCGGTTTCCTCGACATCAGGGTGATACTGCGAAAAAGTCTGCTCTACACCGTGACCACCGCCATGGTGACTGCGGTCTACGCCCTCGGGATCGCCTCATTCAATCTCATTTTCAGCGGTACAAAGCTCGCAGCGTCCCCATATTTTCCGGTCATCTTTGCCCTCGCGATCGTGCTGCTCTTCGAACCGCTCCGGCAACGACTCCAAGGTCCGGTGGATCGGTTCTTCTTCGCAGAGAGGCTGCGGCTGCAACGGGCGATGGTCGAGATGGGGGAAGCGTTCACCCGGGAGGTGGAGATCGGCCCGGTCGTGACCCAGCTCGTTGATCGGCTCCCGGAGCTCCTGCGCCTGCACTTCTCGGCCCTCTATTTGGTATCAGAGGGGAAGCTGGTTCGCCAGGCGGGACCGGAAACCCTGCCGGAGGAGCTGCCGATCATCGGTATTCTCCACGACCAGCTCAAACGCCAGGGATCATTGGTGAGGGTCGATGAACTCGCACCCCTTCGCCTTCTCTCGCCCGAGGTCGAGGATCTTGCGTCGAGCCTCGGTGCCTCCGGAGTAGAGCTGACCGGGTTGCTGGCAACCACCCGCAGATCGGTGGGAGTGATTCTGCTCGCCGGAAAAACCGGGCAAACGGCGTTCGAAAACGAGGAGTTGCAGCTGCTGCGGGGTCTGCTCAATCAGGCCTCGATCGCTCTCGAGACCAGCATTCTGCTCGACGAGCGTACGCGCCGTGCAGAGCTCGAAAGGGAACTCAAGATTGCCGCATCTATCCAGGAATCATTGTTGCCGGACAAACTCCGCACGGCCGACGGCTGGCAACTGGCGGCGGTATGCCGCCCGGCGCAGGAAGTGGGTGGCGATTTTTTCACCGAGCTGCCGGGGCGGATCGACGAAGAGCATGTAGTCGTCTACGGTGACGTCTCGGGGAAATCGATCTCGGGAGCACTGATGATGATGGCTGCTCACGAGGTGTTAAACTCCGTGGCGCTCGCGAATCCCGAGCCCGAAAAGCTCCTACGCCTGGCCAACGAACGACTCTACATTCTTCGCGGCGCGAGAGAACGGACCGAAATCCGAGGCGGGAGCTTCGTTGCTCTCGGATATCTCGGATTCCGTCCCGGTACGGGCAGCTTCTCCTACACCCTGGCGGGGCAACCGCCTCCAATCGTGCGTCGGAGATCCGGAAAGGTCGAGTGTCTCGTCATGCCGAAACATCGGGTACCGCTGGGAGCTCTGAGAATTGGCGGCCACCAGATACTGGAGGGCAGGCTGGACCCGGGAGATCTGATTGTTGCCTATTCGGACGGTCTGGTCGAAGCTCAATCGCCGCAGGGAGAGTTCTTCGGTGAAGACCGCCTGTTACGGGTTGTTGCGGAGTCGCCCTCGGATCCGGATCGAGCGATCAGCTACCTGCTGGAAGAGGTCGAGGCCTTCACCGATGGGCACACACCTTACGACGACGTCACGCTGCTCGCCGCCTCCTGGCAACCCGAAAACTGAATAACGGGGGCTAGCGCCCCGCCTGCATCTGCTGCATGAAATCGAAGGGCTTTTCGGTGTAACCGGCAGGCGGATCATAGGTGCCGGAGGGCGCATCGACGGTTTCAATGGAAATCGTCTTTTCCGCAGTGCCGACGTCGTTACCCATCATGGTCATGACAGAGGTCTGTTCGACGACGAGGCCGTCGATCTTGCGCATCTGGTTGACCGCATCGGCCATCCCGGGCTGCAGGCTATTGAGGTGAGAGTACATCGAGTAGTACTGCTCCGCGTCATAACCGTCGACCTTGGCAACCCACAACGTGGACTTCATGGTGAACATCTGCGACGACATGGTCATGTCGAAACGCGTCGTGTTCCACTCGCCAATCTTCTGGTGTTCGTCGGTCGGAGTTACCGTCACCTCGAACTGCATCATTGCCAGCATCGGCTGCATCTCGGGCGGAACCAAGGTCGAGAGGTCGATCGGAAGATCGAGTACGTGATACGTCTGGGTGTCGTGATCAATCACGTACAGCTTCATAGTGTCAAGCCGAACGATGGTTGCGCGTTCGCCCTGATCCATGTGCATCCGGTCGCTACCGATCCAGGTCGTCTGTTCCCTGTCCTCGGGCGGCTGGGTCTGGCCCATTATGGTGAATCCGTCCTGGTGGGTCTGTTTCACGATCTTCATGTCGGCGACCGCGATTCCTGTGGTCAGAAGGGCCGCGACGGTGATGACGAGGATTCTGCGAATGAGCATCAGGGCCTCCAATTCACTCTGCACGTTGACCGGGGATTTTAGCCCGCATTATTCATGAAGTCACTACTGCGAGCCGGCCTGGGCTCCGGATCCGGTCCAGAATTATTCCGTGTCGCGACACAATTGCCTGCAGAATAGGGCAAAATCCAGGGTCGTTTCGCGAAGCCGATCGGCTATCTCCGGATCGGTGATTTTCCCGGAGCCATCGAGAATTTGGCCGATGGAAGGGATGAAACAACGTTTCCCGAACAGGTGAGCTCGGCGGTAATGGAAGACCAGCTCGAGCTGCTCGACGGCTCGCACACCGCCCCAACGGCCCGCTGAGATGCCGATGAATGCTGCGGGTTTGTCGTTCAGGCTATCCGGGAAGCTGAGCATGTCGATAAAGTATTTGACGACACCAGGGAATGAGCCGTTGTACTCGGGGACCACCATCAGCAGACCGTCGGTCTCAAGCATTTTCGACTGAAAAGTAGCGAAAGAGCGCGGAACCGATGCGTAGCTGGTGCTCTCGAACACTTCGAGTGGCAGTTCGGCGAGGTCGAGCAGGGCGGTGCTTTCTCCGGCCTCGTTGAGCATCTCGCATAACAATGCGGCGACCTTTCGGGAGTTCGAAGCTGGCCGATTGGTGCCTGATATGACGGTAATCATGGGTGTCTCCAATGCTGTGGTCGCCACCACAGGTTACGCGATCTTCGCACATCAGATCGAAATCGGATCTCCAGCGTGACCCTCGAGCTCAGCTCCCACCGTTGAATCACATGAGTCCGCTTCATGAATGATGCGGGTTAGAATGACCGCCGGGGGGAGCCATGATGATCAGCTTGAATCGTCTTTCGATCCTGTTCGCGATGCTCTGCGCGTTTTGCACTACCGCCGCAGCAGCTACGGTACATCACGACATCAAGGTTCGTATCGAGCCCACCGAGCGCCTCCTTCAGGTCGTCGATCGGGTCAGCTTCGCCGAAGCCGTGGTGGCGGACGATGCAGGGGCCTTTCGGTTCGTGCTGCACGCCGGACTCGAACCGAAAGTGGCGACCCCGGGATGGCAGCTGGAAAAACAGGACGGGCCGGTCGAGGCCAATTTTCTGGGCATCAACGCGACCACCGACACCGTTTCTGAAAACGTTCCGTTGGAGGCCTTTCTCCTGATTCCCGAGGGTGAGGCTTCTGGATCCGTGGTTCTCCACTACGGGGGCGAGATCCACCACCCGCTCTCCACCCAGGGAGAGGAGTACCAGCGCAGCTTCTCGGAGACACCGGGGATCATCGATCAGCGGGGGGTGTTCCTTGCCGGAGCGAGCTTCTGGGTGCCGACGTTCGGTGACGGGCTTCTGACCTTCGATCTCGAGGTCGGCGGGCTGCACCCGCCGTGGGACGTGGTCTCGCAGGGACGGCGCACCAGTCACGAGACGGACTCGGAAGGAATCAGGACGACGGAATGGCGGCTCGCGCACCCGACCGAGGAGATCTACCTCATAGCGGGTCCCTGGTACGAGTACGGACGTGTCGCCGGCAAGGTCGAGGCCTATGCATTCCTTCGTGAGGATGACGCGGCCCTCGCCCAGCGATATCTCGACGCTACGGCGCGCTATCTCGATCTCTACGAGCACATGCTGCCGCCGTACCCGTACGCCTCTTTTGCCCTGGTCGAGAACTTCTGGGAGACCGGCTACGGCATGCCAGGGTTCACTCTCCTCGGTCCCCAGGTGATCCGCTTCCCGTGGATCTTGACGTCTTCCTATCCCCACGAGCTGCTGCACAACTGGTGGGGAAACTCGGTCTACGTGGACTTCGCGCATGGCAACTGGTGCGAGGGTCTAACCGCGTACATGGCGGATCACCTTTTTGCCGAGCAGCGTGGTGAAGGGGCGACCTATCGCCGCGCGACTCTCAAGAAGTTCTCGGATATGGTCTCGGCGGGTGAGGACTTCCCACTGGCCGAGTTCGGTTCCCGCCAGTCGGCGGCGTCGGAAGCGGTCGGTTACGGAAAGAGCTTGATGCTCTTCCACATGGCACGTCGCGCGGTTGGAGACGAGGCGTTCCTGGCGGCGCTCGCACAATTCGACCGTTCGCACCGTTTCAGCCGCGCTGCCTTTGCCGACATCGCAAACGCCTTCACCGACGAGACCGGAGGTGACTGGGGCCCGTTCATCGAGGAATGGGTCAAGCGCAAAGGGGCTCCAAGCTTCGAAATCCGGGAAGCGCGGGTCGAGGAGGGTGCCCCGGGTGAAGCACCGTGGCGGGTCGCCGTCCATCTCCGCCAGGTGCAGGACGATGATCCGTATCCGGTGTCCGTACCGGTTGCGGTCACCGTCGAGGGCCAGGAGGAGTCGGTCTGGAGCGAAGCCGCCAACTGCGGAAGGGACTGCATCGTCGAGATACCGTGCCTGTCGCGCCCGCTGCGGGTCGATGTCGATCCGGCATTCGACGTCATGCGTCGGCTCGACCCCCTCGAGGTGCCGCCAGCCCTCTCGACGGTTTTCGGTGCCGAGGATCCGCTGTTTGTTCTGCCCGCGGCTGCTTCGGACGAGGAGGAAGAGGCGTGGCGCCAGCTGGCAGCCGATTGGGCGAAACCGGATCAACCACGCATCGTGCTCGATTCGGAGCTCGGCAAGCTACCCGACTCTCCGGCGTGGGTGCTCGGCTGGAGCAACCGTTTTGGCACCGAGATTGCCGGCCGACTGATCGACCAAGGTATCTCGGTCGACGCCACCTCGGTCAAACTGGTGGGTGATCGGCTGGAGCGAGCCGATCATTCACTGGTCCTGGTTGCTCGTGTCACCGGCGATCCGGCATCTGCAGTCGGGTGGATTTCGGCGGCACCAACGAATGCGATCCCGGGCCTCGCCCGCAAGCTGCCCCACTACACCAGGTACTCCTATCTCGGATTTCACGGATCCGAGCCCGACAACGTGGCCAAAGGAATGTGGCAGCCACTGTCCTCTCCTCTGGTGCGCAACCTCTCGGACGATGAGATGCCGGAGTTGGTTTTGCCGCCGAGAACACCACTGGCGGAGTTGCCGCCCGCCTACGACTCGGAGGTTCTGAGGCGGACAGTGACGATCCTCGCGGATCCGTCGCTCGAAGGGCGCGGCCTGGGCTCAGAAGGACTCGTGAAGGCGACCGCGCTGGTCGAATCGATGCTCGAATCTTCCGGCCTTCGTCCGGCTGGTGATGATGGCTTCCGTCAGAGCTGGTCGTGGACCGGAGGTGAGCAGGAGAGCCAGATGGAGCTCGTCAACCTCGTCGCTCGCATCCCTGGCCGCGATCCGACGCTCCGCGATCAGCCGGTTATGGTGCTGGCGCACATCGATCACCTCGGGAAGGGCTGGCCAGACGTGCGCGAAGGCAACCAGGGCCGGGTTCATCCCGGGGCCGACGACAACGCCTCCGGGGTGGCGGTGCTGCTCGAGCTCGCTCGGACGATGGCAGCGGAGCCTCCGCGCCCACGGCCCGTTATCTTCGCGGTGGTTACCGGCGAGGAGGCCGGCCTGCTCGGATCCAGGCATCTGGTAGGTTCGCTGCCGGAGGATGTGAAACCTTTTGCCTGCGTCAATCTCGATACGGTCGGCCGGCTGGCGGACGGCAAGCTCTACGTGCTCAACACCGACACCGCACGTGAGTGGAGGTTCATCTTCATGGGAGTGGGCTACACCACTGGAGCACCAGTAGCGGTGGTATCCGAGCCGCTCGACGCCTCCGACCAGGTGGCTTGCATTGAAAAAGGAATTCCGGCAGTCCAACTCTTCACCGGGCCGACCCCCGACTACCACCGGCCGTCGGATCGTGCCGAAATCATCGATGCCGAGGGCATGGTAGTGGTGACCACTGCAGCACATGAAGCGGTGGGCTATCTCGCGGAGCGCACCGATCCAATGACAGTGACCATCGCGGCAGCTCGAGGAGGTGGCGTACCTCCTCCGGATCAACAAGCGAAGCGACGAGCCAGCCTGGGCACCATGCCTGACTTTGCCTTCGAGGGCCCGGGAGTGCGGGTTCATCAGGTGATGCCGGGCTCGGCAGCTGACGACGCCGGCATCACCATGGGAGACGTGATCGTGGCAGTGGACGGCGAGCCGGTCACCGATCTTCGCTCCTACTCGGAGTTGCTCAAGGCTCGGGCTCCCGGCGATGCGGTGGAGGTGACGGTTCTAAGAGCGGGTGAGCAGCAGATCATCGAGGCGGTGCTCGGCGCGCGATAGGCGAGAAACCGTCTGGTAGGATGGGTGCGCTGCCTCGTGGCCGTCGGCCTGCATCATTCATGAATATTGCGGGCTAGAAAGGGGTAAGAAATGATCACATTCACCGATACCGCACAGAAGAAAGTGCGTGAGTACATGGACATGAGTGAGGCCGCGAGCCTTGGTGTGAGAGTGGTTGCGCATCGCTTCGGACGCCACCAATTTCGCTACGAGCTGGCTCTGGTCGCGGAGGGCGAGAGCTCCGAGAACGATGTCGTCGTAGATGTGGGCGAATTCAAGGTGTTCATCGATCCCCAAAGTGCCGAGTTTTTGGATGGGACGTCGGTTGATTTCGTGTCCGACACGACTGGCACGGGTTTCATGTTCACCAATCCTCAGGCCGAGGTGCACTGGGACGATCCACTCGCGCAGAAGGTCCAGAAGGTGATCGACGAACGCATCGCACCGTCGCTTGCCGGTCACGGCGGTTGGGTGGAGCTTCTGAAGGTCGATGGTGAGACTGCGACGATTCAGTTCGGTGGTGGGTGCCAGGGATGTGGCATGTCGCAGGTCACCCTCAAGGATGGCATCGAGGCGGCGATTCTGCAGGAGGTGCCGGAGATCAAGCAGGTGCTTGACGATACCGATCACGAGTCGGGCGCCAACCCGTACTACTCACGATGAGCTGAATACCGCTCTGGCCGCAACTTCGCGTGCGCCGGTTGTGATGTTCGTGACACTCCCGACGGGTGTTCCGATTTCCTCATTCCGGATTCAAGCAGGACGGCTCAAATACCGCCGCCGTTTTCGAATATTTCGGTCTTCGGCCGTGACTGGGAAATGGTGGCGCCCGGTGGCACGTCGCGAGTCAACCAGACGTTGCCACCGATGACCGCCCCCTTGCCGATGGTCACTCTCCCGAGAATGGTGGCCCCGGAGTAGATCGTCACGTCGTCCTTAATGATCGGGTGGCGGTCGATGCCCTTGATCGGATTTCCGTCCTCATCGAGAGGAAAACTCTTCGCGCCCAGAGTGACTCCCTGATAAATGCGGACCCGATCGCCGATGATCGCCGTCTCTCCGATCACCACACCTGTACCGTGATCGATGAAGATCTTCTCGCCGATATGGGCCCCCGGATGGATGTCGATGCCGGTCTTGCTGTGAGCATGCTCGGCGATGATGCGCGGTATGAGCGGTACCCCGGAAGAATAGAGGATGTGTGCGATGCGGTGGCAGGTCAGCGCGAGGACTCCCGGGTAGCAGAAGATCGCCTCGGACGGGCTCGAGGCCGCCGGGTCGCCCTCGTATGCAGCGACAGCGTCAAGAGCCAGCCTGCGCCGGATTTCCGGAAGCTCGCGAAGAAAGGCAACCGTGGTCCGGCGGGCCCGCTCGAGGCAGGCAGCCGGGCTTCGGTCGCTTTCGCCCAGCTGGCAGGCGAAGCACAAACCGCGGTGGATCTCATCGACCATGATGAGGGACGCCTGGTGCAGATTCGAACCCATGTGGTAACCGAGGCTCTCCTCGGTCACGTCACGATTTCCGATGTAACCGGGGAAGATCACCGACTGCAGGAGCTCCACCATTTTCTCGACCTCACCGCGCGACGGGAGAGGGTGGCCGGAAAAGGTCTTCTTTAACGGGGTCGCCAGACTGTCGGCCTGGTCCTGCATCTGGTCCACCACCTCTGTGAGTGCGGTATCGATCGCGCTCCCGCCGTGGTCGTGTCCCTCGGGCTCGAAGACTTGAAGTTTTGCCATTCTGTGCTCCCCCCCGTGCAACACTTGATATACGGCTCTTAGTCCCAATTGATGTGTGCGTTGGGGCGGTTCACGCCGAGGAACTGAAACGCACCTTCCCCTGAACGTGTATTCGAAAAGAGTTGCGCGGGTTGACTCTGAAGACTAGAACATTCCGCCGTTGCGGGGCCCCCCCGCGGCGGTGCGTTCTGCCGAACGCTTGCGGTCGTCCGTGGCGAGGTGGCACGCCTTGTACTTCTTGCCCGATCCGCACCAGCATCGGTCGTTGCGACCGAGCACGGGAATCGCCTGCTGCTCAGGCCCGAGAACAAGTCGTTTGAGACTTCTACGAAGATTCATGCTGCCATCTCCTCTGCGGACGGGATGCCGCGTAAAGCGCCGGAAGTTTATCAGAAAGGGCGAATTCGGTCAATTGGCTACAGATTCGGCCACATGGGGGAAAGGACGCAGATTGAGCGTCTGCGCGATCCGGATTGCGACCTCGGTGTTGTCGATGACTCCGACGAACGCCCCGGCTCCCGGGCCGAAGGCGAAGAGCGGCACCCACTCCAAGGTGTGCTCTCTGGTCGACCAACGGACGGTGGCGGCTCCATCGTCGTAATCTCCGTCGACCAGCGAAAGGCCGCCCGTGTCATGATCCGCGGTCACCAACACGAGAGTATCGCCTCGCGCGGAAACCAGAGCGAGGACTTCGCCGACCGCCTCATCCAGCTCTCGCATCCCTGCCATCGTCTTCTCGATGTCGTTTTCGTGGGCTGTCCCGTCGATCACCTCGGACTCGATGAGGAGCAGGAATCGATTCCCCTTCTGGAGCAACAGCTCGACGACGTGGCGTGCGCTGACGTCCAGTGGCGGTCCGTGCTGCTCGGCATAGCCGGTGCGGGGAGGAAACAGGGCCAGGATGGGAAGAGGCGCCGAGATCAAGGCGTCGGAATTGCGGACAACGTGGTAGCCACGCGCCGCACCCAGCTCTTCCGCGCGCGATTCCATCTCGCTATATCGCCGGTTGCGCTTCGCCTTGTCGTTGTTGGACCAGTCGCCGCCGATCAGTACGGATGTTCCAGAGTCGAGCATCTGTTCGAGAATCTGGTCGTGGTGGTCGCGATCGGGGACGTGGGCAGAAAAACAGGCCGGTGTGGCGTCGACCAGACCGGAAGTCGTGATCACACCGGTTGTCAGACCCTGATTTTGCGCCGCCTCGAAGAGAGAAACGGGAACCGAACCGTCCGGAAGTACGCTGACGATCTTCTTGTCGGTCTTGAAACCGGTCGCGAGGGCCGTACCGGAGGCGGCCGAGTCAGTGACGAGGGTGTTGGCCGCCCAGGTCCTGACGAGGCCGATGAACGATGTTTCCATCATGTTGAGAACGCTGCCGGGCCGATCGAGAAGGGTAGACGCTGCGCTGACGGTACCGACCCCCATGCCGTCACCGATGAAAATAACGACATTGCTGACCTGGGGAGCGTCGCTGTCTACCGCGGGCAGCGACGATCGATGCGGACGGAGAATCGAACTCGACGGCGCCTCGAGAGGATACGAGATGCCTTTCTGGGTGCGTAGTACGAGATCGCCGAAGGCTATGTCACCGTTGCCAAACCGCGAGTAGAAGAGAAGTGCGATGGCCAGCATGCCGAGAGTGATCGATGCGTGGAGCAGAAACCGGCCGGGTCGTGAACTCATATTGCCTCCAGGCTGGGATGGTAGCCTCGCCGAACGCGTCATGCGAGGAATATCCCGGCACGAAAAACGGTATTATGTGGTGCGAATCGACGGTCCTGGACGTCGATCGCCAATGGAGGAAATCGAATGTACTTCGATCCGATGTACTTTCTGTTCATCTTGCCTGCGTTTGTCTTCTCGCTCTGGGCGAGCTGGCGCACTAAGGCCAATTTCAAGACCTATTCCAAGGTGCCGGTGTCGTCCGGCATGAGCGGCGCAGAGGCGGCCGAGAGAGTGTTACAAAGCTCTGGTATCACAGATGTTGCGATCAGCCGCTCACGTGGCTTGTTGAGTGACCACTACAACCCCGCCAGCAAGACCCTCGCGCTGTCGGACGGCGTCTTCGATTCACGATCGCTGGCCGCTGTGGGCATCGCCGCCCACGAAGCGGGGCATGCGATCCAACACTCGAAGGGCTACGGCCCGCTCAAGCTTCGTTCGATGCTCGTGCCGACTGCGAGCATCGGATCCAACCTGGGATATATCGTGATGCTGCTGGGCCTCTTTCTCGCCTCGCAGAACATGGTGATGGTCGGCGCAGTTCTCTTCTCGGCGGTGCTGGTATTCCAGATCGTAACGCTGCCGGTCGAGTTCGACGCGTCGAATCGGGCCAAGGCTCTGGTTGTCGAGAACGGGATCGTTGCTGCGGCCGAACGGCGGGGCATGGATAAGGTTCTCAACGCCGCGGCCATGACCTATGTAGCGGCGGTCGCGTCATCACTGACCACGCTCCTCTATTTCCTGGTCCGTTCAGGCCTCCTGGGGGGCAGCAGGGATTGACCAACCGCGCATCCGATACTGGATGCTGGATACTGGATCCGGCCATCGGGCTTCGCCTTCGGACATACCGGGACGAGTCGCCGTTTGACAATGGCGGAGAAATCTTCAGGCTCCGGGTGCATCCAGCATCCAGCATCCAGCATCCAGCATCCAGCATCCAGCATCCAGCATCCAGCATCCAGTATCCAGTATCCAGCATCTTGTATCTGGCCAGGGCTCAATCAAAGAGGGCCGCTTCCTCGCCGAACTCGGCGATCCGGCGATCCGCGAGCTCGAGGACGAGGTTGCGTCGAACCCACAGCGCTTCGACCTGGTCGTTTGACAACCACGGCCGGAGATGTTCTTTCAGTTGCTCCTTCGAGAGCCTTCGAAGCGAGTCGAGCACGGAGCGCGAGAATCTGGTGAGGGATGCCTCACGACGCAGGCATTTGTGGGTTCGAAATGCACGGGACGAATCGATCTTGTAGATCTTCCAGTCCGGCGTCACTAACAGATTGTTGGTGTTTCGGTAGTCAGTGTCGTAGATCAGCTGCTGGAAAAGCCGAACGGTGAACATCTGGTGGTTCCATTGCCCTAGGTCCGGAGGATGGACGTTCCGCACCCTGTGACGCTCCCATTCGGTGATCGCGTCCTCGATCCAGAGGCTGAGCGAGCCGACCTCTCGGCTGATGCGCCGCTCGACGGTTGGAGGAACGATGCCGAGGTCGAGCAACTTGTCCAGCTCGTAAGCGGCAATCTCGTACGTGTACCGGTCGGAAAATCGGAGCTCGTTGCTCCCGTTCGCGAATCTCTTTACGGATGCACGCTCATCGATCGTCTTGAATAACGCGAAGCAGGTTCGATGACCGTCGGTGAGCTCGACTTTCTTGGGTTTGGTGACCGCGAGAGAGTCGAAGTCTCCGACGGCGACAATCTGCGAGTTTTTCAGAAACCGTTCTGCAGCCGCACCTCGGAAAGAACATGCCGCGACCTTTGGTTGCTGGGAGGCCGCAACTTGAAGAACGGTCGCGAAAATCAGGGCGACGTGCATTTCTTCGTGGCCTTTTCATCTGATACGAATATCCGGATCGCGAGTTTGGCTATTGTCTCGCGGCCAGCAACTGCGACAGACGATAGGCAGGCCGGCGGAGCTCTCGTTCGGCGACCCGTTGCGCGTTGAGATGGGTGTACTCGGTCCGGATCCTCACTGGTTGAGCCAGGACCGCTCCATCCTGGATGTCGATCGGAACGATCACCAGCCGAGCCTGGTATGCGACGTCCCTCTGGCCCATGTACACCAGCGGGCGTTCGCCAAGGTGTTCGACCCGGATCAGAATCAGCTGGGATGCAAATGGAGTCAATAACCGCCGGACCTCGCCCGGTTCCGGTACGGTGCCCGAGCCGATCAGGGCCGCAAGTGCGGGGACTCCGTGTTCATCGACCAGCGGTATTCCGGCTCGCGCCAGGGCGGTCTCGATAAAGGTTTCCGCCTCACCCGCGAGCACCGGCTCGCCGACCGCGATCACGACGGTGCCTTCGGGAGGAAGCTGCACCGGTGGAGGAGGGAGCGGATCCTGCACCGGTTCGCGCCGAGGTTGGTCGGACGCGGTGACCTGGCCCACTACGGGCTCAACCGCCGAGGCCTCGTGCTCGCCGGGAGCATCCGCGACGGGTTCGGCCGATGCGGTCGGCCTTGCGGACACCGATCCAGCCTGTTCATCGTCCGAAACTCCTGCGGCGGGACCCGGATCCTCGGCCTCGCCTGCAGGTTCAGGCAAAGCGACGGTTCTCTCGGTGATTGTCCGAGACCCGGGATCGGCAGCGACGGAAGTCTCCAGCGGACCCGTATCAGCCTGGAAGATTCCGTTGCGCCAAGCGACGAACGCCGCGCCGACGATGACGACGAATCCGAAGAGAACAATCAGGACCGCCACCAATGCCAGACGATTGCCGGAACCGTTTATCGGCTCTTCGGCGGCCGAAGTTTCGAGCACCGGCGCCTCGGTCTCGACCGCCGGTGCGGTCACTTGCCTCGCCCCGGCAGCGATGGCATCGCTCGGTACCTTTTCGGTGGGCAGAAAGTCGAGCTCGTGATCGGTTGCTGGAGCCGAATCCTGCGAGGCAGGAATGGCGGCGCCGGCGGCAACCCTCTCCACGAGGCTTCCGGATGCCCCTTTGCTCTCGAGGAAGGCCTGCAATTCGCCGATCAGCTCCGCGCAGCTCGAGGTCCGGTGCTCGCGATCCTTGGCCATCATGCGGGTGACGATCGATCGCAGTGCGGGGTCAAGGTCGGGATTCAGTTCGCCGAGGTTTGGGGGATCGACTTCGACGATCTGGCGCAGAAGGGCGAGGGGGCTGTCGGCCGTGAACGGAGCCTTGCCGCACAATGCCTCGTAAAGAGTGACTCCGAGCGAGTAGATGTCGGTGCGATGGTCCGGATTCTGGTCCAGGCACTGCTCGGGCGAGAGGTAGCCCGGGGTCCCCATGAACATCCCAGTTGCCGTGAGCCGGGAAACGCCACTGGACGCCAGGGCGAGACCGAAGTCGGCGATCTTGACCAGACCTCTTTCATCGATAAGAAGGTTGGCCGGCTTGACGTCACGGTGGATGATGCCCTGGTCGTGGGCCGCTCGGAGCCCGGAAGCGGTCTGGATGGCGATGCGTGCGACCTGGATCGGCTCGAGCGGGCCCGAAGATTTGAGAATCTGCTGCAGGCTCCGACCGGGGACGTACTCCATGGCGAAAAAATGGCGGCCGCCGTCCTCGCTGACTGCATAGATCTGGACGATGTTCGGATGGTTGAGACTGGCGGCGCTGCGCGCTTCGCGAAGGAACCGCTCGACGTGGGCGGGGTCCTCTGTCAGATGCTCGCCGAGGACCTTGATGGCGACGTAGCGATTGAGAGATTCTTCGTGCGCCTTGTAGACGATGCCCATGCCGCCTCGGCCGAGCTCGGCGACGATTTTGTAATGGCCGATGCGATCCATCATCCCGGGCTCCTTCGGTAGCCGACAAGAAATTCTGACCTTATTGGATGCTAGCACGAGGGGTGCGGCCGGCTAAACGCCGTCGGAGGGCGATCCGTAGACGAAGATGAGATCGGGGATTTTGATTTTCCTTTGACTCACCTCCTTCCTCACCAACCCCGCTGGCCCTCCGGCGGGGTTTGGTGTATCCGCTGTTCTTGGTGGCCGTTGTTTGTCGACAATTGCGGTCGTTATATCCTGTCTTCCCGGGAGGATTGCTGATGCGGATAGCCGTTGCCCAACTCGACTACACGATTGGAGCCTTCGACGCCAATCTCGAAGTGATGACGGTCGCGGTCGAGCGGGCGCGCCGTAAATCCTCGGATCTCGTGATTTTTACCGAGCTCGCGACGACCGGCTATCCACCGGGCGATCTCCTGGAACGACCTGACTTCGTCGATCAAAACCTCGCCCAGCTCGATGCCATAGCGAGGCTTTCGGATTCCGGCCTCGGGATCCTCGTCGGTTTTGTCGACCGCAACGACTCGGGCGCCGGGAAGGGCCTCCACAACGCTGTCGCTTTGTGCCACGAGGGAAAGGTCGTCAATCGTTATCGCAAATGTCTCCTGCCCACGTATGACGTGTTCGATGAGGCGCGGTATTTCGAGCCCGGGGTTGACGTGCGTCCCGTCGAGTTCAAGGGTGTTCGCATCGGGGTTTCGGTCTGTGAGGACGTGTGGGCCGACCCCGACCTGGACGGAAGCAGCATCTACCACCGTGACCCGGTGCTCGAATTGATCCATCGTGGGGCGCAGCTCCTGGTCAATCTATCGGCAAGTCCGTTCGAACTCGGCAAGGCGAGTGAGCGTCGCGACCTGATGCGGCGATACGCCGAGGATTCCGGCCGATTCTTCATATATGCCAATCAGGTCGGCGGTAACGACGATCTGGTTTTCGACGGCCATTCGATGGTCTTCGATGGCAAAGGACGGGTGGTGGCTCGAGCGAAGGATTTCGAGGAAGATTTGCTCCTTTACGAGATTCCTGAAGAGGCACTTGGGGAGACGAAAGGCGCCGAAGGGCCGACGGGAGAGATTCGGCCGGTTGCAGATTCTCGAAATGCCGAGGCCCTGGCGGCTCTCGAGCTCGGGCTTCGGGACTACGTTCAGAAATGCGGCTTCGACAAGGTGCTCCTCGGGCTCTCCGGCGGAATTGATTCCGCACTGACGGCTGTGATCGCCGCGCGGGCACTCGGGCCCGACAAGGTGCTCGGAGTGGCGATGCCGACACGCTACTCGTCGGAAGGCAGCGTGTCCGATGCCGAGGCGCTGGCTGGCAACCTCGGGATCGGGTTCTTGACGGCGCCGATCGACGACATATTTCAGGCCTATCTGGATGAGCTTGCGCCGCATTTCGAAGGCTGTGAAGAGGATGTCACGGAGGAAAATATCCAGGCACGTGTCCGTGCCGGGGTGCTGATGGCATTCTCGAACAAGTTAGGCCACATGCTGCTCGCGACCGGCAACAAATCCGAGCTGGCGGTCGGATATTGCACTCTCTACGGCGACATGGCCGGGGGACTGGCGGTTATTTCCGACGTACCCAAGACCCTGGTTTACGACCTCGCTCGCTATCTCAACTCCGACAACGAGATCATCCCGGAGGCAACCCTCACCAAACCACCGTCGGCCGAGCTGCGTCCCGGACAGGCCGATCAGGATTCGCTGCCGGCCTATGAGGTGCTCGATCGAATCGTCGAAGCATGGGTGGAGGAACACCGCTCGGTGGACGAGATCGTTGATGAGGGGATCGATGAAGCAGTGGTGCGTAAAGTCGTCGGCTTGATCGCGAAAAACGAGTATAAGCGTCGGCAGGCCGCTCCAGGGATCAAAATCACCGCAAAAGCCTTCGGCGTCGGCCGGCGTTACCCCATCGCCGCGAAATACTGAAGCATGCTCGTTCTCCCCTGCTCCTTTTCACCTCCGCACCTCTGCTATTCGGGCGGATCGTTGTCGTGCAGATCGTGCTCTCGAAGTGGGTCTATCTGGAGGTAATCTCTGAGGTAGTGAACCCCGATGTAGAACGGAATGGTGTCGAGCGCGGCAATGATGAATTTGAAGGCATAGCCAGTGAGGATGAACAGGGCGAGTTGTCGCCCTATGGGGTGAGCGGGATCCACCGGCAGGGCGTGGGCATAGTAGTGGGTGATGAGGATGACCGCCGTCGTGTCGACAAGCTGGCTGATCATCGTCGAACCATTGTTCCGTACCCACAAGAGACGCCCCTTGGTGACACGCTTCCAAAAGTGGAAGACCCAGACATCGCAGAACTGCGCTGCCAGGTAGGCGATCATCGATGCCGTCACGGCGCCGAAGGTCAGGGCGCGGATTTCGAAAAATACCGGTAATCGCCCGGCGGCGTCGCGGATGATTTCGCCGGTCGCAGGGTCGATTTGCTCGAAACCGGGCAATACTCCACCGAGCCACATGATCACGACCACCCAGATGTTCAGCAGGAGGCCGACGAAGACGACGAAGTTGGCGCGACGGCGACCGTAGAATTCGCTGATGAAATCGGTGCAGAGAAAGGTCATCGGGTAAGGCAGAACGCCGACTGCGATGGCGAATATCAGCGGTGTTCCTCCAGCGGTCTGGATCTCGTAGAGTTTTATGAATCGGCTGATGCCGAGGATGTTGAGCATTGCCAGGGTGCCAAGGAAGATCCCGGCGAAAATCAGGAAGACGCGTTCGCGCCGAGCCTGGAGGTGAGAGGCCTCGATAGGGTGAAGTGTGTCGTTTCCGGATGCCATCGAGGGAAGGATACCGAACTCCAACGAACGCGAGGCCCGTTACTCGATGCTCGTTGCTCGATCCGCCCGCCCACCCGATGTTGGATATTGGATCTTAGATCTTGTTTGTATGTCCGAAACCGGCAGATCAGGAACCTGGAAAGCTATCGTGAAAGTCGACCTCGGTTCGCTCGAATAGCGCGCGCCAACATCCATAATCGAATATCTAACATCAGAAATTCAATCAACCTCGTCATCCACAAGACCCGCGAACTCGTGCTCCCACGCATCCATCTCTTCCTCTGAGAAGCCGAAGTGGTGGCCGATCTCGTGCAAAAGGGTGAGCTGTATCTGCCTGACGAGAGCGGACCGGTCCGAGCATGCCCGCAGCAGCGGCCGGCGGTACAGGATGATGACGTCCGGTAGGACGTTACCGTACCAGCCGCCGCGCTCATCGAGGGGGACCCCGGTGTAGAGGCCGAAGAGGGTGTGATGTCGCGGGTCGAGGCCCACTCTTTCGATCGAGGCAATGTCCGGCTCCTCACGCACCTGGACGGTGATGTTGGACATCAACTCGGAGAACTCGGGCGGCAGGCTGTCGAGCGCGTCGGCAACGACAGACTCGAACTGGTCGCGGTCCATCATAGGTGTGCGCGACTGTCGCCCGCCCGGTCCAATTCCTGGCTCACTTCTGCGCGCGTCCCTTGAAGAAGTCCGGAATGTTCCAACCGACGAACGCGCCGATCACCCCACCGACCAGAGCTCCGGTGAGGTCCCAGTACTTGAAGCCGGCAGCTGCTCCCACAAAGAAACCGACGGCTGCGATGATGATCCTCAGAGTGCGTACAGTTTCGAAGTCCAGTGCCATGGCTGAGCTCACCCCCCTCGGCTGATCCATGAACAAGGGCATTATAACGATTTCTCAGGGGTTAAAGGCACAACGGTCGGTGTAAAGTGTCACCGAGTCCGGACTATTTATGGGGTCTCGTGGCGAGGGCGGCGAGGTACTGTGGCCAGTGGGGTTTGCGACCCGAGGGGCGCGGAGGCGTACTTGAAGGTACGCTGAGCACCCCGAGGCGAGCAAACACCGCTGGGTGGGGTGCATCGCCGACCGCAGCAGAGGCTTCATGAATAGTCCGGGCTAGGGAGGTTCCTCCATGCGGTTCATTGGTGTCCTCGGCGTGATGGTCCTGCTCGGTCTGGCATGGGCGATGTCGTATCACAAACGAGACGTGCGGCCGCGTGTCGTTTTGTGGGGTCTCGGTCTTCAATTCCTGTTTGCACTGATCATCCTGCGCAACGATTATTGGAGTTTTGTCGGAATGGGCGTTCTCGGCGTTCTCGTGGCGGTGTACGTGTTGCGTCGCGATCCAGTCACGTCGGATCGAGGCTATGGATCGGTGGCTGCGCTTCTCGTCGGCGCGAGCGCCGTAAGCGCGGTTCTAGGATTCCTCGGGCCCCCGGTGGTCGGAATCGGGGTGATCATCCTCCTGATAGCCTTGCTGGTGAACACTCGATTCAAGTTGGCACCCGCCCTGCAGGCTCCGCTCGGAGCCCTGCTGGTGACCTCGATCGTGGCCTGGCTCGTGGCATCAGGTTTCCACGGGCGTGTGATTTTCGAGGGCCTGAGTCAGAAGGTCGCAGCCTTTCTCGATCTCTCCGACTATGGCGCGCGCTTTCTTTTCGGCAATCTCGCCGACCGCCAGTACTTCTTTCCGGGGGGCGCGGCGAATTGGCCGGGTTTCGGGTTTCAGTTCGCGTTCAAGGTCCTGCCGACAATCATCTTCTTTGGCGGCTTCATGGCAGTGCTTTACTACCTGGGAATCATGCAACGCGTGATCGAGACCCTTGCTCGATTCATGCGGTGGACGGTCGGAACGAGTGGTGCAGAAACTCTGTCCTGTACGGCCAACATTTTCGTCGGACAGACCGAAGCGCCGTTGCTGATCAAACCCTTCCTGCCTGACATGACTCGCTCGGAACTGTTGACCGTCATGGTCGGTGGTTTTGCGACCATTGCCGGTGGCGTTCTGGCTGCCTATATCGCGATGGGGATCGATGCCGGCCATCTGATCGCTGCCAGCGTGATGTCGGCGCCGGCCGCGCTCCTGGTCGGGAAGATCATTTATCCGGAGCTCGAGCACTCGGTGACCGCCGGGGACGTCGAAATGCCGGACATCGACTCCGGTGGCAATGTCATCGAGGCAGCCGCCAACGGCATCACCGATGGTCTCAAGCTCGCGGTCAACGTGGGAGCGATGTTGATCGGGTTCATCGCTCTGATCGCCGTGCTCGACGTGGCTCTCAACTGGCTCGATTCGCTGATCGACGGCAGATTGCTGAACGGCGCGGTCGTGACCTACAGCTCGGGAGGAATGTCGCCTGTGGTCAGCGAGTTCAAAGGCATCTTTCCGGGCTCGCTGCAGACGCTTTTCGGCGTCGTATTGAGGCCGCTGGCGTGGGTGATGGGGGTTCCCTGGAATGATGCGGGTCTGGTCGGCAATCTGCTCGGCATCAAGCTCTCGCTGAACGAGCTGGTGGCCTACGGGCTGCTCGGTACCTACATTCAGGAAGGCGCGTTGTCCGCACGGGCCGTGACCATTTCCACCTACGCCCTCTGCGGGTTCGCCAACTTCTCGTCGATTGGTATCCAGCTGGGCGGCATCGCCGCTGTCGCGCCGAACCGAAGGGCGGATCTGGCGAGCCTCGGTCTGAAGGCGATGTTTGGTGGCGCCATCGCATCGTGGCTGACCGCGACTATCGCCGGCCTGCTCCTGTAATCTGGATTCTGAAGGGGGCCTGATGCGAGTCCTGACAATTCTGGTGGCCGTTTCCTGCGTAGTGATGTCGAGCGGGTGCGATGTCCTGGACCCCGCACGACCGACCGTGCAACAGGATTCCGAAGTCTTTGGCAATCTGCTCGACGTCGAACGGTCTGCCGACGATCCCGGGAGGTGGGTCCTGCGCGTCAAGGTCGGAGCGCCCCGGTCGGTCAGGTCGGCAGACGAAGACATCGGGAAACCGACGCCGACGGTCGAGGAAGGCCTGGTTGCGACAATTGCTGTCGGCGGCGACGCGGTGGTGGTAGTCCAGGACCAGCCCGGTGAGATCGAAGCCATCGATCCCGGCACTGAAATCGTGGTGCTTCCGGTCTCCGGGACCACCGAGATGTATGGCTCGGACGATCTCAGGCTCGAAGCGAGCTTGGTCATGGACTTCGCGACCTACCGAAGGTGGCGCCTGCCGAAGCTCGACTCCCCGGTCGCGGACGTGGCCGACGATTCCACACAGATCAACTCGTCCGGATCCGAGACGGCGCCGTTTCCCCTGGATGGCGGGTCCGTCCTGTACTTCTCGGCCCGCCTCCGCCGGCCGGCAAATCCGGACGACGGATGGCACGGAGCAGTCCGCGATGGTCTGTCGGTCCCGGAGATCGGCGCGGACTCCAGGGAGAGGAGTTACCGTACGGAAATCACGGACGACGGATGGTCGCCGCCGGAACTGGTTCGGTTTCCTGACCTCGGCGACGCACTCAAAGTGCGGGTGACCTGGATCGCCGCCGACGAGACTGCGTGTCTCGTAACGGTGTCGACGCAGGGTGAATCTCCCTGGATCGGGCGGGCCACGCGAAGTTCAGCTTCCGCTAGTTGGTCTCCCCTGGAGCGGCTCGACGCCCTCGGGCCGGACGCGCAGGGTGGGGTGTACCTCACCGGGAGCAGTACAAAGATCGTATTCGTGACCAGCCGCGGCGGTGGGACGCACAGCGATCTCTATTTCTTCGATCCGAAGACCGAGCAGGGCCCGGCGCCGCTCGAACCTCCCATATTCACGGCGCGAAGTGAGTGGAGCCCCCGCACCGGCCCCCACGGCGAACTTCTCTTCAACCGCGGAGATCGGCAGCTCCTATTCAAGGACCGGCAGATCCGTTCGCTGAGGTTGCCCGGACCTCACCGAGTGCCGTTTACCCAGGCGGCGATTGCCGACGACGGAAGGTGGGTTTTCTTCTGCATGCCGAGATACCGGTCGCCCGAACTGGACGAAGATATTTTCGTGGCGCCGGTCTCGGGCGATTTCGAGTTCGGCGAGCCGGTGTCGGTCGACGAGTGGCGTCCCTGACGAGCCAGATTCAGCGCCGGCGAAAAAGACGGAGCTTCGCAATCAGGCGATACAGGGGCGGACCGACACGGCTGAGGGGAGGGATGGAGGTGGTGGTTGCCAGCCATCGCCAGCCGGGAAGCTCGGCAACGATGCATTGCCACGCGGCAAATCCTCCCAGCAGCTCGCCGCTGCCGTTTCGAACCCAGACCGAGGCCTCGTGGTCGGTTCGACGGACCGGCAGATCGCTATCTGCCGCGGAGCGAAAGTCGAAGAACCGAATGCGGGCGTTGCGATCGCGATGCTCACACCACGCTTTCGATCTCTGACAAAGGCGGCAATCGCCGTCGATCCAGACTTCGAGGGCACGTGAATTGTCGGTGCTCATAGAATGGTTTTCCTCGCCTGACAAGCTCAGCAGGATGCTTGACATTCATTAAGAAGTTACTAAAATGCCGATATGTCGAATTGCGATGATTCTGACCGCATATCGTCCAACCGATCTCCGGAGGAATTCGATTCCCTCAGACACCGGCTCGCGGCTCGCGCAGGACGGTTACGGCAGATGGCGGAGCACTTCGCCTTGTTGGCAGGTGAGACCCGCCTCAAGATCATCGAGCTTCTCGTCGAAAGTGACGAACTGTGCGTCTGCGACCTGGCTACGGTGCTCGAAATGACCCCGGCAGCCGTGTCGCAGCATCTGAGTCGCTTGCGGTCCGGGCGGCTGGTGCAGTCGCGCCGCGACGGTATGACGATCTATTATCGAATCGCCGAAAATTCGGTGGGGCGCTCGACGGTCCAATTGCTCGGGCGACAGCTCGGAGCGGAGGAGTAACAAATGCGTCAGATCATCTCAGTGATCGCGATATTGATGGCCGCAGGTTTGATGGTCGCTCAAGCAAAGGCCGATCAAAAGCCCGAGCAGGTGAGGACGGTATTCAACGTCCAAGGGATGCACTGTGATGGGTGCTCCTCCACCATCACCGCGACTCTCGAACGGGTGGACGGGGTGGTTTCGGCCCAGGCCGATCACGAGAAGGGAACTGCCGAGGCGGTCTACCGGCCGCGCAAGGTCGAAGTTGAGAAGCTCAAGGCCGAGATCGAAAAGCTCGGCTACACGGTGACTGGTTTGAAAACCGAGGTAGTAGAGAAGTGAATTCGGGCTTTGGAAACCTGATTTTCCGACCCGTTTTATCAGGGTAGCACGCGGTGATGCTCCGACCGGCATTTCGCGACCCGAATGTTCTCTGGGCATATGTCGGGACGAAATTCGGCGTCTTCATGGTTGCGGCCATCGTGACCTGGCCGCTGGCTCGTCTCATCGGGCCGGAGGCATGGATCGGCCTTGGTGTCTTCGGCGTTCTTCTGGCGGCAATCACGGCGGCCGTGCTTTTTGGGGGTTCGGCGGAGGATCCGGAGAGGAAGGAATCCGAAACCCTGCGCATGGACAACGGTGGTGAAGCGCTTCTCGATCCTGATGTTCCGGTCATCATTCCAGCCGAAGACAGCATCGACCTGCATCCGTTTCCTCCCCGCGACGTGCCGGACGTCGTCGATGCTTACCTCGAGGTCGCGGCTGAGAAGGGCTTCTCCGAGGTGCGGCTGATTCACGGGCGTGGCATCGGCGTGCAGCGCGATCGTGTCCAGAAGCTGCTTGCGCGCCACCCGCTGGTTTCGGGTTTTCATGACGCGCCCACGGATCGTGGTGGCTGGGGTGCCACCATCGCCTACCTCAAGAGACCATCTTGAATCCCAAATTCCAAATCTGAGATCCGAAATCTCTACGGGTAAAGCCGGTTGATGAGCCGGGGGTAGGGGATGGCCTCTCGCAGGTGGGCGATGCCGCAGATCCAGGCGACGCAGCGCTCGATACCCATGCCGAAGCCGGAATGGGGGAAGGACCCGTATCGGCGGACGTCCAGATACCACTCAAAGGCCTCTTTCGGAAGTTTATGAACAGCAATCTGTCGCTCGAGGTGCTCGAGCGAGTCCGACCGCTCCGAGCCACCGATGATTTCGCCATAACCTTCGGGCGCGAGCACGTCCACTGCCAGGGCACGGCTCGGATCCTCGGCGTCAGGCTGCATGTAGAAGGCCTTGATGTCGGCCGGGTAGCGAGTGACGAGCAGCGGCCGATCGTAAAGCTCGGTCAGCATCGTTTCGTCGTCGCCGCCGAAATCTTCTCCGAACTGGATGTCGGAGCCCAGCTCCTTCAGCTTGTCGATCGCAGTGCCGTAGTCGAGCCGCGGATAGGGCCGCTGGGTCGTGGGTTCGAGCAATGAAACTTCTCGCTCCAGGCGCTCGAGGTCGTCGCTGCACCGGTCGAGCACCCTGGCTACGATCGAAGAGAGGAACTCCTCGCACAGATCGAGCAGCCCGTCGAACCGGAGCCATGCCACCTCCGGCTCGACCATCCAGAACTCGGTCAGATGGCGCCGGGTTTTGGATTTCTCGGCGCGAAAGGTCGGTCCGAAGCAATAGACCTTGCCGAGGGCGGCGGCGGCCGGTTCCAGGTAGAGCTGTCCCGACTGAGAGAGGTAGGCGGTATCGCCGAAGTACTCGGTTTCGAAGAGCGTCGAGGTGCCCTCGCACGCCGCCGGCGTGAGAATTGGAGAATCGATCAGGGTGTAGTCGCGGCTCTGGAAGAAATCGCGAATCGCGTACTCGAGCTCGGAGCGGACCCGCATGATCGCGTGTTGACGCCTGGAACGCAGCCACAGGTGGCGGTGGTTGAGAAGGAAGTCGGGGCCGTGGTCTTTCTTGCCGATCGGAAATTCCGGCGCTACTTGAATGATCTGAAGGTCCGAGACCTTGAGCTCGTAGCCGCCCGGTGCGCGATCGTCCGGAACAATCAGGCCGGTCACCTCGACCGAGGACTCCTGGGTCAGCTCGACCGCCGTCTCCCACACAGCTTCCTCCACCTCGGGGCGGAACACCACACATTGCAGATAGCCGAAACCGTCGCGAAGGATGATGAAGCGCAGCTTTCCCTTCTTGCGCCAGTTGTAGACCCAGCCGCGAATGGCGACTTCCTGGTCCTCGTATTCAGCAAGCTCGGCAATGGTGATGACGGGGCGTGACATGGTCCTCCTCCCGGATTGGGGATTGTACATGAAGGAGCGAGGGGGCATGGGAGCAGGGTTCATGGGGGACCGTCCCATCTCCCTATCCTGCCTTTCTCTCTTTTCCCCAATTTCCCCTTTTCTTCCTCTTTCCCTCCGACAAGGATCGGTTCCGCGGCCATTTCGAGTCGCGAATTCAACCGGAGGCGCCAAAGTAGACCTCGCGGCCAGACTGCGGCACAATGACAGTTCGTTGAACCACCCGGGGGGAAGCATGGAGCTTCGGTCGTATCAAGACGAGTTCCTCGAATACGCGCGTGACTACGATGTCGTGCCGGTGGTTCAGGAGCTGACCTCGGACACGGTGACCCCGTTCACGGTCTACTCGCGCCTGGCGGCCAACGGTCGCAACCCATTCCTGCTCGAGAGTGTCGAAGGCGGTGAACGCGCCGCGCGGTACTCCTTCGTCGGTGTAGATCCCTTTCGGATCGTTGAGATCCGAGGCGGCGCGGTCTTCGTCGACGGGGCCCCCCGAGAAGGCCCTCCTATAGAGGAGTTGCGGCGAGCAACCGATTTTGGATCGGTGGCGCCGGTCGAAGGCCTGCCGCCTTTCGCCGGCGGAGCCATGGGTTACCTTGGTTACGATGCAGTCCGGCTGGTCGAGTCCGTTCCCTCAAGCGGTCGAGACGAGGGCGGTCTTCCGGAGGCCTGGTTCGGCGTTTATGACGGCGTCGTCGCACTCGATAGGGCCCGTCAACGGCTTTTGCTCGTGGTGGCGGCGAGGATCGGCGACGACCCGGATTTGGCCTGGCAAGGCGCCCGAAAACGTCTCGGTACGATGCACCGAGCCCTCCTTGGCGGCGGTGCCAGTCCCCGTCCCCACGTCATTCCGGAACCGGCGGCGAATTGGCAAGGGTGGCGGGCAGTCCCGTCAGAGGAAAGCTACATGTCGTCGGTATCGAGGGCCCGAGAATACATCCTTGCTGGCGATGTCTTCCAGGTCGTGCTGTCCCGACGCTGGCGTAAGATGCCGCGCTGCACGACCGCCGAGGTCTATCGGATGTTGCGGTTGACCAACCCGTCGCCCTACATGTTCCTCTTCGACACCGGTCAGGCGCAGATTCTCGGATCGAGTCCGGAGATGCTGGTCCGGGTGAATGGCGACTCCGTCACGACGTGTCCGATCGCGGGCACCCGGCGGCGAGGCGGCGATCGGGCGGAGGACGCCGCGCTCGAGGAGGAGCTGAAATCCGACCCGAAAGAGCGTGCCGAGCACGTCATGCTGGTCGATCTGGGCCGCAACGACATCGGTCGGGTGGCGGAACCGGGAACGGTCAGGGTGACGCGCGAGATGGAGGTCGAGCGCTACAGCCACGTCATGCATCTCGTGAGCGAAGTCGAGGGGAAGCTGCGCGAGGATCTCGATGCGTGGGACGCCCTATTCGCCTGTTTTCCCGCCGGCACGCTCAGCGGCGCGCCGAAGGTTCGAGCAATGGAGATCATCGACGAGCTGGAGGAAGTCCTGCGCGGGGTCTACGGCGGTGCAGTCGGATACCGCAACCTCAACGGCGATCTCGACTCGTGCATCGCGATTCGCACAATGGTGGAACGCGGCGGAAACGTCCAGATCCAGGCTGGCGCCGGCATCGTCTACGACTCTGTGCCCGAAAACGAGCTCGCTGAATGCTCGGCCAAGGCAAGCGCCCTGGTGGAAGCCGTCGCCATGGCAGAGGCGGCGTCCAATACAAGCGTGCACGAGGAGTAGGAGCGTGGTCACGATGGAATCAGGAATGAGTAATGAGGAATTAGGAATCCCCGCTCAGCCTGCCGCAATCAAAGGGCGTTGCCGGCCCGACATTCCTAATTCCTACTTCCTAATTCCTTATCTGGGCGTGTGTGGGGGCGAGTCGTGATTCTGATGATCGACAACTACGACTCCTTCACCTACAACCTGGTGCAGGAGCTTTCGGAGGTCGGTTCGGCGCCGATCGAGGTAGTGCGGAACGATGCCGCCAGCGCTGAAGAGTTGCTGGAGCAACGGCCTCAGGCGGTGGTGATTTCTCCCGGTCCGGGTCTTCCCGAAGAATCCGGAGTCACCCTCGATGTGATCCGAGCTGCAGCCGATCTCCCGTTACTCGGGATTTGCCTTGGCCACCAGGCGATTGCTGTCGCCTGCGGCGCTCGCGTGGTGCGGGCGTCCGAGCCGGTTCACGGGAAAACGTCCCCGATTTTTCACGCCGGAGCCGGGATCTTCGAAGGACTGGCTGACGGTTTCGAAGCCACCCGGTACCATTCCCTGATCGTGGAACGCGAGACCTGGCCAGAACGCCTCGAAATCACCGCCTGGACCGAAGACGGAGTTGTGATGGGATTGCGCGACCGGGATAATCTCCACTTCGGTGTCCAGTTCCACCCCGAATCTTACCTCTGCGTCGACGGCAGGAAAATCCTGGCGCGTTTCCTCGACATCGCTGATATTCAATTGCGCGAAGAATGGAAAAGAAAACAGGATGAGGAATGAGGAATTCTCGCCCGAACGTCTTGTGGTTCTTTGGAGTGAGGGTGGTTGGGTGTGCGGCATTCCTCATTCCTAACTCTTAATTCCTCATTGGATTGATGATGCTCATCGACCACAAAGCCATGCTCAACCGCCTGCTCATCGGCCGGGACCTCGAGCCAGAGGTCATGGAAGCGTTCATCGGCCTCGTCATGGATGGAGCCGTCGCCGAAGTCGTTGTCGCGGCCGTACTGGCGGCTCTCCGGGCAAAGGGGGAAACCGGTGTCGAGGTGGCCGCGGCGGCGCGTGCCATGCGATCACGCGCTCTGGAGGTTCCTGTTGCGACTCCCTCGAGGTCCGTCGATACGTGCGGTACCGGAGGCGACGGTGCCGAGACGATCAACATTTCGACCGCAGCTGCGCTCCTGGTGTCTGCCGCGGGCGTGCCGGTCGCCAAGCATGGAAACCGGTCGGTGTCTTCCCGGTGTGGTTCGGCCGATGTGCTCGAGGCCGCTGGAATCCAGCTCGACCTGACCCCCCAGGCGATGGCCACGTTGCACGACGAGGTCGGTATCGCTTTTCTCTTCGCGCCGCGCCTCCATCCGGCGATGAAGGCGGTCATGCCGGTTCGTCGGGCGCTCGGTGTCCGAACGGTCTTCAACCTTCTGGGCCCGCTAACCAACCCGGCTGGCGTGGAGCGTCAGGTGATCGGAGTCTGGGGCTCGGATGTGCTTGGCCTGATGGCTTCGGCATTGGCCGAGCTCGGCGCCAAACACGGCCTAGTGGTGCACTCTGACGACGGACTCGATGAAATCTCGGTCTGTGCGCCGACGACGGTGATCGAGGTCCGAGACGGCGAGGTCATCGAAGAGCGGCGGGTCGATCCGGCAAAGCTCGGAATCGAGGTTGACGATCCGGACTCTCTCAAGGGGGGCGACGTGAATGAAAACCTGCGCCGCTTGCGCACCATACTTGCTGGTGATGAGAATTCGGCGGCGGCAGATGCGGTAGCGCTGAACGCTGGGGCCGCGCTCTACGTAGCCGGTGAGGCAAGCGATCTGGAAAGCGGTTTTCGCCGTGCTCGAGACGTACAGCGTTCGGGAGCTGCACTCGAGACTCTCGAGAATTGGGTGCGGAGATCCCGGGAACTGGGTGATGACAGCTGATTCAGTACTCGATCGAATTGTCGCCGATGTGCGTCGGCGCCTCGAAGCATCTACCGAGGCGCCCGGCCTCGAGGAAGCCGCACTCAAGGCCGTAGAGGAACGCCGGGCCACCGGCCTTCGCTCTCTCTCAGAAGCTCTCTCTCGACCGGGGGTCGCGCTGATCGCCGAGTGCAAAAAGGCGTCACCCTCCGCGGGGGTCATTCGCGAGGACTTCGATGCGGCGGCTCTGGCTGCTGCGTATGCAGCAGGTGGTGCCTCCGCCATTTCGGTCGTTACCGAGCCCGCCTTCTTCAAAGGTCGTGTTCATTGGATTGACGAGGTGCGCCAGGCCGTCGCTCTCCCGGTGCTGCGAAAGGACTTCATCTTCGACCGGCGGCAACTCTTGGAGACCGCAGTCCTTGGTGCCGATGCAGTACTCCTGATCGCGCGCATCCTTGATGAGGAAACCTTGGCCGATCTTCTGGAGACGGCGTCGGGGCTCGATCTCGAGGTGCTGCTCGAGGTCTTTGCCGACGAGGATCCGGCTGCGGTTGTGAAATCCGAGGCACAGATCCTCGGCGTCAATGCCCGCGATCTCGCCACCTTCGAGGTTCGCCTTGACCGGGTGGAGGCTTTGGTGGCCGAACTTCCCGAAGAGCGCCTGCGGATCGCCGAGAGCGGGATCCGTGGTGCGGAGGACCTCCAGCGATTGCTCGGGGTTGGTTACGACGGTTTCCTGGTCGGGGAGCACCTGGTGAGGGCAACAGACCCGCAGCAAGCCGTCCGGGATCTCATCGGGATCGGGAGTCTGGACGCACACCAGTGAAGATCAAGATCTGTGGAATCACGACTCCGGGAGATGCCGAGGCAGCCGTCCAGGCCGGCGCGGATTTTCTCGGTTTCGTTTTCAGGCGGGGCACGCCGCGTGCCTTGGCTCCGCGGTCTGCAGAGTGGATCCGAGAGATTGATGGTGTAGCGAGGGTGGGTGTGTTTCTCGATGCACCGCTCGCTGAAGTAATGACGGTCCGGGAGCTTCTCGACCTCGGTTGGATTCAACTGCACGGCGAAGAGCCCGACGCTTATTTGGATGCTATCGGGAGTCGAGTGATACGCCGGGTACCGGTCGAGCCTGAAATCGACTGGAAGCGGATTGCGGACCTCAGTTCCCGGTGCCTACCGCTCTTCGACCCCGGTGCCGGAGACGGCGTCGCGTGGGCGTGGGAGGGTCTGGGAGAGAGGCCGCCGGGAGTGCGCTTCGGCCTTGCGGGCGGCCTCACGCCGGAGAATGTCGGCGAGGCTGTTCGGATCGTGCGACCGGAACTCGTCGATGTCTCATCCGGTGTGGAGGCCGCTCCGGGGATCAAGGACCACCAGAAGATCCGTGACTTCATCGCCGAGGCGCGAGCAGCACTTCCCTGACGGCCGCGCACGAACCACCACCGAGGTACAGAGACACAGAGGATCCGTATCCCACCAATTTGAAACCGCGGAGAACGCAGATGGACGAGTCTGAACCCATCTGCGTCTATCTGTGTGATCTGTGGGCAGCTCGGGTGGGTGGGTGGACCGAGTATCGAGAATCAAGTATCAAGTGTCGACTGCGCTGGTGGGGGAAACTCATAACTCGACACTCAAAACTCTCGATTGTCCCATTCGTACGGCATTCTGAAGGAGAAGCTCATGAAAACCGTCCGTCTGCTTGCGTGTGCGCTATGCGCGCTTCCTATCGCCTGTTCGCCGAACTGTTGTGATGAGGTGGAGACCGGACCGTCTTTTCCCGAGCTTCATGGACCGTATCTCGGGCAGGAGCCACCGGGCCTTGAGCCCGAGATCTTCGCTCCCGGAATCGTCTCGACAGGTCTTGCCACGCGCGACATCGCGATGACTCCTGACGGCACCGAGCTGTACTTCTCGGTCACCCTCGGCGGCCGCACGATGATCATGGAGAGCCATCAGAAGAACGGTGTCTGGACCGAACCCGCGGTGGCTCCGTTCTCCGGCCGTTACCTGGACGTCGAACCCGCCATCTCTCCGGACGGCAAGCGGTTCTTCTTTCTCTCGACCCGCCCACAGGAGGGGCAGGAGGAAAAGCCGGGCTGGGTCTACCAGGATATCTGGGTGATGGACCGCGAGGGCGATGCGTGGTCCGAGCCGCACAACCTCGGACCACCGGTCAACTCGGACGCGCCCGAGTACTTTCCGTCAGTCACCGCCGACAACACCATCTACTTCACGCGTGAGGGGGAGGGCAGGGTGTCGGCTACCTGGCGCTCGCGTTTCGTCGACGGAACCTACACCGAGCCTGAAAAGCTCGGCCCCGAGGTCAACTGCGGCACGAACCGATTCAATGTCTTCGTCGCGCCGGACGAGAGCTTTGCCATCGTCCCGGCCGTCGGCCGGGAGGACAGCCTCGGCGGGGCGGATTACTTCGTGGTCTTTCGCGACCAGGACGATACCTGGTCCGAACCGGTCAACATGGGCCCGGCGATCAACCAACCGGAGGGCCGGGAATGGTCGGCGTCCCTCTCGCCTGATGGCAAATATCTCTTCTTCATGACCTCGAGGGCCTACGGAGAGACTGACATCCCGCTGCGTGCCACGTCGATCACGGATCTGCTCGATTTCTCCACCCAACCCGGGTGGGGGAGTTCAGACGTCTGGTGGGTGAGTTCACAGGTCGTCGAAGCTTTGCGACCTTGAGGTGGGGGAGCATTGCAGACGGCCTTCGGCCGTCGCGAACCGCCCCCGCCAGCGAGAGGTCGATCGCCGTCCGCCAGCCGCCCTTCCATTTCGGCGTCGACCTCTGATCGCTGCCGGCGGCGGGTTGGGGGAGTTCAGACGTCTGGTGGGTGAGTTCACAGGTCATCGAAGCTTTGCGACCTTGAGGTGGGGGAGCTTTGCAGACGGCCTTCGGCCGTCGCGAACCGCCCCCGCCAGCGAGAGGTCGATCGCCGTCCGCCAGCCACCCTTCCATTTCGGCGTCGACCTCTGATCGCTGCCGGCGGCGGGTTGGGGGAGTTCAGACGTCTGGTGGGTGAGTTCACAGGTCATCGAGCAGCTGAGACCCTGATCTGGACGGTGTTCCGTGCCTTGCCAAATGCTTGGATCTGATACTCGTTACTCGTCTCTCGTTGCTCGATATCCCCCGTCCGATCTCCTTTCATGGGGGTGGGTGGGTGGATCGAGTATCCAGCATCAAGCATCGAGGATCCGAAGACGTTTCGCAGGAGGAAACCGCTCACGAGCACGATCCTGTAGAATCGTCGCTCTCATGAAGAAGATCCCCGACGACCGCGGATACTTTGGCGACTTTGGTGGCCGGTTCGTGCCCGAAACCCTGATGGCCCCTCTGGCAGAGCTCGAGGAGGCATATCGAAAGGCCGGTCGCGACCGCGGTTTTCGCAGCCGGCTCGACGAGCTCCTGGTTCATTACGTCGGCCGTCCAACGCCGCTGTACTCTGCGCGCCGACTGTCCGCCCGACTTGGAGGTGCCCGTATCTGGCTCAAGCGTGAAGATCTGTGCCACACCGGAGCGCACAAGATCAACAACGCTCTGGGTCAGGCTCTGCTCGCCTGTGAAATGGGCAAGAAGCGGGTGATCGCCGAAACCGGGGCCGGGCAGCACGGTGTGGCGGTAGCGACTGCGGCAGCTCTCCTCGGCCTCGAATGCAGGATCTATATGGGTTCCGAGGACATGAGGAGGCAGGAGCTCAACGTTGTTCGCATGCGGCTGATGGGCGCGGAAGTGACTGCGGTGGACGCCGGGTCGCAGACCCTCAAGGATGCAATCAACGAGGCGCTGCGCGATTGGGTCACCCATGTCAGATCGACCCACTACATCCTGGGGTCGGTCCTCGGACCCCACCCCTACCCGATGATGGTGCGCGATTTCCAGGCGGTTATCGGACGCGAGGCCCAAGCGCAGTTCAAGAAAGCTGCTCGCAAGCTTCCTGATCTCGTGGTGGCCTGCGTCGGAGGCGGTTCCAACGCCGCCGGGATTTTTTCGGCGTTCGTATCCCAGGTATCGATTGGGCTGGTCGGAGTGGAGGCCGGAGGGCGCGGGATGCGGCCGGGTGATCACGCGGCCAGGTTCTCCGAAGGCGGGGCCCCGGGAATCCTGCACGGGACGCGCACCGTGGTCCTCCAGGATGACGACGGGCAGATCCTCCGCACCCACTCGATCTCGGCCGGGCTGGATTACCCGGCGGTCGGCCCCGAACACGCGAGTTGGCGCGAGAGCGGGCGCGTGGTCTACACCCATGTCGGCGACGACGAAGCGGTCGACGCGTTTCACCTGCTCTCGGAGAGCGAGGGCATCGTGCCGGCGCTGGAGTCTGCTCACGCCGTCGCTTATGCGGTTCGAGTGGCGCCCTCGATGCCCCTGAGCAGCGACATCCTGGTGAATCTCTCGGGCCGCGGAGACAAGGACCTGGCCGAGGTCGCGCGGGCCGAAAGGGATGTGACGTGAACCGCATCGAAAAGTCATTCCGTGCGGCCAAACGGGATCGGCGCGCGGCGTTCATTCCCTATATCACCGCCGGGGATCCGGGTCTCGAGCGCACGGTGGAGTTGGTGCGGGCGTTGGCGAATGCCGGCGCGGACATTGTCGAGCTCGGTGTACCGTTCTCGGATCCCATCGCCGACGGGCCTACCAACCAGCGAGCGGCTGAACGGGCTCTGGCTTCCGGAACCACCTTGACTCGTGTGCTGGCAACGGTCGAGGTGATCCGTCGGGAAATCGAGACTCCAATTGTTCTCTTCACCTACGCTAACCCTGTGGTTCGTTACGGGGTGGAACGGTTTGCTCGAGATGCTTCGGCTGCCGGCGTCGATGGTGTGCTGTTGACCGATGTGCCGGCCGAGGAAATGGCCCCATTCGAAGAACAGATGGGTGCCCACGGGATTGACTTGATCATGTTGGTGACCCCCACCTCGGATCGGCGGCGGATGAAGGCTGCCGCTCGGTTTGGCGGCGGGTTCCTGTACCTCGTTTCGAGAACCGGGGTCACCGGTGTCCGGAAGGACCTCGACTCCGAGCTCGCATCCAACGTTCGTACGGCGGGAAAGGCTTCTAAACTCCCGGTCGCCGTTGGGTTCGGTATCTCCTCGCCGGATCAGGTGGCTCGGGTGGCCGCGTTGGCGGACGGCGTTGTCGTCGGGTCGGCGATCGTCAGCCGCATCGGCGCCCTGGGAGACTGTGAGGAACTCGTCAGCGAGATCGAGACATTCGCCGGGGAGCTCGCCGCAGCGTGTAAGAGGTAGTTTTGAGTGTTGAGTTTTCAGTTTTGAGTTCCCACCCGCCCCTCCGGAAATCTTGGGCGGGCGGGGGCAACCCAAAACTCTTAACTCAAAACTCATGACTTTTGTATGGGTAGACCCAAACGTCGCCGCCTTGGCCAGAACTTCCTCGTCGATCGAAATGTCGCCGAAAGGATCGCGAGCCAGCTCTCGGATGAACCACCCCGCGTACTCGAGATCGGACCCGGTCGCGGCGCGTTGACGGAACACTTGCTCGAGCGTTTCGAACGTGTTGTCGCACTCGAGCTCGACGAAGTCCTCGTACCACAGCTTGAACAGCGATTCGGCGGCCTCGGGCTTCAAGTGCGGCATGCCGATGCCTTGAGGATCGACCTGGACTCTCTGGCAGCCGCCGAATCGCCGTGGCAGGTAGCCTCCAACCTGCCGTATTCGGTGGGAACCGCCATCCTTCGTCGTATTCTCCGCCGTCACGATCTCTTCAGCCGAGCGGTTGTCATGCTGCAGCGTGAGGTGGCCCACAGAATTGTGGCTGATCCGGGGGGAAAGGGACATGGCCTGCTGGCTCTCGAGCGCGCAGCCTGGGCCGACGCCAGACTCCTCTTCGATGTCCAGCCAGTGGCCTTTCGCCCGCGGCCCAAGGTCGTTTCTACCGTCGTGGCGCTCGATCTCAAGCGTCCCGTATGTGAAACCGAAATCCTTGACAGAGCACTTGGATTGGCCTCGGCAGCCCTCACCCTTCCACGAAAAAAGCTCCGCAACGCGTTGTCGTCGGAGGTCAGTGCCGCGACCGTCGAGGCAGCGGGTCTGGATCCGGCCGCCCGGCCCGGGACTCTCTCTCTTCAGGACTGGCTCAGGCTCGCCGAACACCAGCCGATCGAAGCATAAGTTAGCCGGTGGCAATAACTTGCCTTAAATGTTACCATTTTGAAGGTATGGGTGTGTTGAGCGATAACCTTTCCCGTCTCGGCCCTTCAGTGGTGCGGGGATGACGTTTTGGCAGGCCGCGATGCTGGGGGTCCTGCAGGGCGTGACGGAGTTCCTGCCGGTCTCCTCGTCGGGGCACCTGGCTCTGGCCCAGATGTTGATTCCGGGATTCGAGCAGCCCGGAGTCGTTTTCGATTCAACGCTTCACCTCGGCACCGCGTGCGCGGTGCTCTGGTTCGAACGCCGGCAGATCGCCGACTGGGTCGGGTCGTTGCAGGGAAGACGACTGTTGGCGTTGCTCGTGCTTGGCACAGTTGCGACTGTGGGCGTTGCGTTTCCCTTACGGCACATCGCGGTGGCGGCCTTTTCGCAGCCCGCGTGGGTCGGCGTCGGACTCGTGCTGACTGGCCTGGTGGTGGGCAGCACGAGGTTTCTGCCGGGGGGATCGTCCGACCAGTTGACGGTCAGCTGGCGGCAAGCGCTGGCGATCGGTCTGGCGCAGGGCCTCGCGGTCTTCCCCGGACTGTCGCGGTCCGGAGTGACAATCGCCGCCAGCCTGGGAGTCGGTCTGGAACGGGCATGGGCGGCGAGGTTCTCATTCCTTCTCAGCGTGCCCGTCATCGCTGCGGTGACCGCCGGCCAGGTCCTCGAAAGGCGGGCTGATGTGATGGCTGCGGGAAACGGGTTCCTGGTTGCGTGCGCAATTGGAGCAGTGGCTGCCGGGGTCTCCGGCTTCTTTGCCCTCCAGCTGGTGATCGCAACTGTGTCGAGCCGGGTGTTCAACCGCTTCGCGTGGTACTGCATTCCGCTCGGCGTGTTGGTGATCGTCCTGGTGTGGGGAGGGCAGTGATGCGCGAGCGGGTTGTCCGCGAGGCGGTTGCGGTCGCGCTACTCCTCGGCGCCTTGCTGGTCGCTGTGGCCCTGGTGTCGCACTCGCCGATGGACCCGAGCCCATTCCACGCCACGACTCTGCGGGAATCTCCGCAGAACCTCGCCGGTTGGCTCGGGTCGACGCTTTCCGCCGCCCTCTTCAGCTTCATCGGAGTGACCGCGTTCGTTTTGCCGATCGCGGCCGCGGTCCTCGGTTGGCGACTGCTGCGCCGGTCACCGATGGCCAACCCCAGGCTGGCGGCTGCCGGTTGGGGGTTGCTGCTGATCGCTCTGCCAGGTTTTGCCTCCCTGGTCGCCGACGATATTCCCTTTCGTGAAGGCCGCATCTCGGCGGGAGGCTACGTCGGCCTTGCCGAGACTGAGCTCTTGAAAGGTTTTGCCGGTCCGGTGGGTGGCATCGTGGTGCTCATTTTCCTGCTCGTGGTTGGCATTCTGTTGCTCTCCGGTGCATCGGCGGGGGCGTTTGCGGACCGTCTTTCGGAGAACCTGCGCGCCCGTTGGTTCGAGGCGCGGCAAGCGGCTCACGAACGTCGGCGGGAGAAAGAGAAGGTGCGTGCGAGCCAGCGCGTCATCGATCGCCAGGTGCGACGCCTCGAGGGCAGTGGAGATTACCAGGGCTCGCTGACGGTGAAAGAGGTCGAGGGACGGGGACGGTTCCGCATCGTCCGCAAGCAGGCGGAACACGAGCCAGTGTTCGAAGAAGAAAAGGCGGAATCGAAGGTTCGAACGAAGACCGAGGAAGCCGCGGCCAAACAGAAGCCGACGGCCAAGAAGCCTGCGCAAACCAAGCGGGCCAAGGTACAGGAGGAGTTCGATTTCGTAGAGGACCTCGAGAGCTACGACCTGCCAAAGGAATCATTCCTCGACCTCGTGGAGGATGTGCCGGAGCGGGATTCGGCAGCCCTGATCGAAATGTCGAAGCTGATCACCGCCAAATGCCAGGAGTTCAAGGTCGGGGGTGAGGTCGTCAACATCCGGACGGGTCCCGTGATCACCACCTACGAGTTTCGCCTCGACTCCGGAGTCAAGATCTCGGCAGTTCAGAATCTATCCGAGGATCTGGCCCTTGCCCTGCGAACCGATTCCGTGCGCATCGAACGCATTCCAGGACGCGCCACCGTCGGTATCGAGGTGCCGAATCCGGATCCCGAAATCATCCGCCTGCGGCAGCTGATCGCGGCGCCGGAGTTCCAGCGTGCACAGTCCCTACTGACTCTGAGCCTGGGCGTCGATATCCGTGGCAAGGCCTTCTACTCGGACCTCAGCCGAATGCCGCACCTGCTGATCGGCGGATTCACCGGCGCGGGGAAGTCGGTCGGCCTCAACGCCATGATCATGTCGATCCTCTACAAGGCGAGGCCGGACGAGGTGAAGTTCATCCTTGTCGACCCCAAAATGGTCGAGCTCGGCGTGTATGCCGACATTCCCCACCTCTTGACACCGATCATCTCCAACCCGAAGAAGGCGGCCAATGCGCTCGGCTGGGCGGTCTCCGAGATGGATGAGCGCTACCGGGTGCTCGCGGCTCTCGGGGTGCGGAATCTGCAGCAGTACAACCAGCTGCTCAGAGATCCGGTACGCCTGCGAAAGGCGAAGAAGAAGCTCGCTGAAGAGGCCAACGGCGATGAACCGGCCCTCGAACCGATGCCCTACATCGTCATCGTCATCGATGAGCTCGCCGATCTGATGATCTCTTCGGCACGTGCCGTCGAGGAGTCCATCACGAGGCTCGCACAGAAGGCGCGAGCGGTCGGAGTTCATCTCGTGTGCGCGACCCAGCGGCCATCGGTGGACATTCTGACCGGTATCATCAAGGCGAATTTCCCGTGTCGGATCGCCTACCAGGTGCGTTCCCGGTTCGACTCACGCACGATTCTCGATTCGATGGGCGCGGAGCATCTTCTGGGGCGGGGCGACATGCTCTTCCTGCCACCCGGCAGCGCAAGCGTAGTGCGGCTCCACGGACCGTTCGTAACGGAGAAGGAGATCGCCGGCGTCGTTCGCTACGTCAAACGCTTCGGAAAGCCGGAATATCAGAGAGAGGTCTTGTCGCACGCACCGTTGGGGCCGCCCGAGCGAGGCCGCAAGCCGACAACCCTGGACGAGGCCGAAGACATCGAGGACCCGATGTACGATGCGGCCGCACGTCTGGTTGTCAAAACCAGAAAGGCCTCTGCCTCATACATTCAGCGTCGGTTGAGGCTCGGCTACACCCGTTCGGCCCGTCTCTTGGATATGATGGAGAGAGAAGGGATTGTGGGCCCCCCGGCCGGATCGAAGGGAAGAGAGTTGCTGGTCCCCGAAAACCACTTCGGTGAAGTCGACGAGACGCACGCTCTCAACGACGATCGCCCGAACGACGACGGAAGGTGATGATGGAATCGGAGGTTCTCGGTCTGTCGCCGGTCACTCTCTATCAGCTCGGTGCCGCCGCGGTTGTGTCCGTTCTGCTGTTGCTCCTGCTGGCGTCATTCATGTCGCGCTCGCGCGTGTTCTGTCAGTACCTCAACCACATGACCGGCATCAAACTGAAACCGGGTACCGTGCAGGCCCTCTACAAACGCCGGGGGCGGGCCGGAGTTCGCGACCACCTCATCGACTTACTCATCAAAGAGGACCTGGCGGATCCCAATCGCGTCGTCACCCCCGACTCCAAGCCGGACATCTCGGTCTTCGAGAATCCGTAGTCCGCCCACCCGACCGATGCTCGATACTGGATGCTGGATACTCGATCCGCCCGCCCACCCCTTGACAATTCAGCAGGAGAGTTTATCGATTCGTTGAATCCAACATCCAACATCCAACATCCAACATCCAACATCCAACATCCAACATCCAACATCCAACATCCAGCATCCAGGATCGGATGGGCGGGCGGGACGAGTATGATGTCCCTCGTGCCTCGAATCCGAGTCCTCTCCGACCCCCTCGTCAACCGCATCGCCGCGGGCGAGGTGGTGGAGCGTCCCGCTTCTGTGCTCAAGGAGTTGGTGGAAAACAGCCTCGACGCTGCCGCACAACGCGTCGAGGTCGAGCTCGCAGCCGGGGGCCGTAGCCTGGTGCGGGTGACCGACGACGGCTGCGGAATGGATCCCGATGACGCCCTGCTCGCCCTGGAACGTCATGCGACATCGAAAATCGGCTCGGTCGAGGATCTCGGTCACATCAGCACGCTCGGTTTCAGGGGCGAGGCGTTGCCCTCGATAGCGGCGGTCTCGAAATTCATGCTCCTCACGGCCGAAGATCCCGCGGAGGGCGGGGTTCGAGTGACGGTCGAAGGGGGGCGAATTTTCGGTGCGGAGGCGGCGGCGCGTGCGCGTGGCACCACCGTCGAGGTCCGTGACCTCTTTTTCAACACCCCAGCGCGGCGCAAGTTCCTGCGGGCTCCCGAAACCGAGCTCCGACATGCCCAGGAAACCCTGTGGGGAGCCGCGCTGGCCCGGCCGGATGTGGCCTTCATCCTCCGTCACGGAAATCGAACGTTGATTGACGCGCCCGCCGTTGCCGACAACTCCCAGAGACTCCGGGATGTATGGCGTCGAACGGATCGGGTCACCCGTTTCGAGGCACAGGGGGCCGGAGGGGAAGTCCGTGGTCTCCTGGCTCCGGGTAGAGGGCGCGGCCGGCCGACCCTCGTTCTGCTGGTCAACGGCCGCGCAGTCCGTGACAGACTGCTCGTCGGCGCCGTCCTTCGGGTTCTGCGCGAGGGCGGCGGCGGTTACGGTGGTTCGCGAGTCATCGTCGATCTGAGGCTTCCGCCCGAAACGGTCGATGTCAACGTCCACCCGGCCAAAGCTGAGGTCCGATTCGCCCACGCGGGTGCGGTCTTTGGCCTCGTCGAGCGGGCGCTGAGGGACGGGGTGGCGGCCTCGCAGGGACGGATCGCGGTAAACCGGCTCGAAGAGGGTAGCTTGGCAACGGGTGGGGTTGCCGAGCCGTCCGCACGCAGTTACGCCGGGATCGAGGGGAATGCCGCCGCAGCTGGATCGCCGCTCTTCGCCCATCCGGTCTATGGCAGTGATGATGAAGGCGTCATCGGCGGCGGCGCGGACATCGAAACAACCGTTGCCCGGCACCATGCGGAATCAAGAGCATCAGGGGCCAAACCCGGCCCGGCCGATACGCCATTCGGGCGGCTCATTGGTCAATATCGGGACTCCTTCCTGCTTCTGGAAGATGACCACGGCCTGGTGATCGTCGATCAGCACGTGGCCCACGAACGGGTTCTCTACGACCGCATCCATCGTCGGCTGGAGGCGGGCGAGGCCCCGTCGCAGAGGTTGCTGACGCCGCGGTTGCTCGAGGTCGGTGAGGCGATGACGGCGGTCCTGTCCGAGGCCGAGGAACTACTGCTACGGGTTGGCATCGAGGCCGAGGCATTCGGAATCGATACCGTCCGCGTAACCTCCGTGCCGCCCGAGCTCGACCCGGGGGCGGTCGATCAGGTGGTCGAAGAGATCCTCGACCGAGCCACCGCACTCGACGGCGTGCCGGAACGGGCGGCCGAAGAACTGGAAGAAGAGCTTGCAGCCTCCCTCTCTTGTCGGGGTGCGATCAAGATCAACCATAGACTGACCCGTCCCGAGCAGCACGCTCTGCTCGATGACCTGTTCGAGACGGACAACCCCTATCGCTGCCCGCACGGGCGGCCCATCATTCTCCGGCTCAGCCAGGAGGAGATGGAACGACGTCTCGGGAGACGCTGATGCAGCGAGAGCACTGGCACCTGACCGAGGGCCTCATATTCGCCCACTTCGCAGTCTTCATTCTGAGCGCTTCCATGTCCGGAGGATTGCAGGCTCTGGCCCTCATCCCGGGCTCTATCGGTGCTCGTCCCTGGACCCTCGTGACCTACCAGTTCGTGCACGGCAGCAGTATGTTCTGGTTCTTCATTTCGATGCTCGTGCTCTGGATCATGGCGCGCCCGATCGAGGAGAGTTGGGGCTCGCCGCGGTTTTTGGCGTTCTGGCTGGTGTCGACCTTCGGCGCGTCGCTCACCGCTGCCGCCCTGGCTCGACCGCTCTTCGGAGATGTGGGCTTCGGCACCTGCCTTCTCTTCACCTTCGCCACGCTCTACCCGGAGGTGGAGTTCCGACTCTTTTTCATCATTCCGGTCAAGGTCAAGTATCTGGCGGTGATCGCGGCGGCGATCCTGGTCTACTCGAGCTTCTCCTTCGGGATCGTCGGTGGCCTCGCCAACATCGCCGGTGTCTCGGCGGGCTACCTCTTCTTCCTTGCCACTCGTCGGCTCCCGAGCCGCCGCAAGTTCGCCTTTGAGATCAAGAAGAAGCGCGCCGACGCGGTCATTCGTACCGAAAACCAGCAGGCCGAGAGCCGAAACCGAGCGTGGGACGCTGCAGTCAAGGCAGCAGCCGAGCGGGCGCGTGCCGGCTCCGCGGTTGCGGACGAGGATCAGGCGCTGCTGGACGAGCTTGACGCGGCCAAGGACCCGTCGATCACGGTGTGTGCGCCAACCGAGTTCGGGTTCGTCGATGACGACGTGTGCAAGGGGTGTACCGGCTTCGCCGAGTGCGCCGCCCGTCACATACGCATGGCTGCAGACGAGAGCAAGAGTTGAGAGTTTAGAGTGAAGAGTTGAGAGTTGTCCCCCGCCCACCCATCGAAATATTGGGAGGGTGGGTGGAAACTCTCAACTCTCAATTCCCAACTCCCGGTTTCGGTGTGGTGCACAATGGGGTCGATGGATTCGAGCTCTGAGCCAGTGCACCAGCGGAGAATTGAAACTGCGACGCTGATTGCCATAGCGCTGCTGGCGGTGGCGCTGCTATGGCGAGTGGTGTTCTTCCTCGAGATGTACACCAGTCCGTACGGCAACACACTTTCCCTCGACTCGGAGGTCTATCACGAGGCAGCGCTCGAGGTGGCGCACGGACGCTGGTCGCCGGGCGAGACCTTTTTTCAGGCGCCCCTCTACCCGTGGGCGCTCGGCGTGGTCTACGCCGTGTTCGGACCCAACCAAACCTTCGCCAAGTTGTTGCAGATACTTCTCAGTGTCGCCAGTTGCTGGTTGATTTATCGGATGGCCGAACGCACTTTCGATCAGACGATTGCCCGGACCGCCCTCGCCATCGCTGCGGTTTACGGAACCTATATGTACTTCGCGAATGAACTCCTTGCCGTCACCCTCCTGGTCTTCCTCGACCTCCTCGGCCTCGATATCCTGCTGGTTGCCGTCGAAGGGGAGCGGCAACGGCTGTGGGTGACTGCGGGTCTCGTCTTCGGGATTTCGGCGATTGCGCGGCCGACGATTCTTCCTTTCGTGGCCGCTGTCGGCCTGTGGGTCGTGATCTCCGGAGGGCGATCGCAGAGGCTGAAGCCCGCGATGAGCTCGACTCTCCTGTTTGCGGCTGGCGTGGCCATGCCGATTCTCCCGGTGACGGTTCACAATTATCTGGCGGACGGCGATTTCGTACTGATTGCTTCCAACGGTGGATTCAACTTCTTCATCGGCAACAACCCTCGATCTGACGGCATCACCGCAGTCGCACCAGGGTTGAGAGCGGATCGCCGTGGTGCCCAGGCCGACCAGGATCGAATCGCTCGAGAGGCGCTCGGTGATCCCGAGGCGACGCCGAAGGACGTGTCGGACTTCTGGTACACCCGCGGTTGGAACTGGATCAGTGAAGAACCGGTGGCGGCCTTCCGACATGTCGCTCGTAAGGGTCTCTACCTGATCAACGCGCACGAGGTCTCGAACAACAGGGTCATCGAGTTCGTCACCCGGCATTCTTCGATCTTCTCGCGGGCAACCATCAGATTCTGGATGATCCTGCCCCTGGCTGTTGCGGGGATCGTGATCGGCGGGGGAAGGGGCAGGCAGAAAAACCTTCTGCTGCTTTTCGTTATCGTCTACTCGGCAACAGTCGTGTCGTTTTTCGTCAACAGCCGTTTTCGGATGCCCATGGTGGCCGTCCTCATTGTCTTCGCCGCCGCTGCGGTGGTCGCGTGGTTCCGCTGGCTTCGATCCCGACCGCTCGATCGACAACTCGGAATGCGAGTTTTCGTATCAGTACTCGCGGCGGTGGCGACAGCGGTTCTGATACGCCCTCTGCCCGCATTGGAGGTGGCGGACGCCCAGGCGTTCTTCAACGAGGCCGAAGCCTACCGTGCACAGGGAGATTTTGCCGGCGCGGCGCGTTGGTATCGGTTGGCTCTCGAGGCGTTCCCCGGCTACTGCGATGCGGCCTACAATCTCGCTCGAATCCACGCCGAGATTCAACCTGACCCGTATCGAGTGATCGAGGTCCTCGAACCGGTGTCGGATGCATGTGCCGAGGATGAGGCCCTCCAAGACCTGCTGATCCATGCCCGGAGTGCGGTTGAGCCTCGCGGTGGAAACAGCCGTTCAGCGGACAGTGACGTTCCTTCCGACGACCTCTGACGGAGAACCACCTGAATCCCGGGTCGTTGCAGGACTTTGCTGTAACTGTGTCTCAATAAGAGACTTGCATTCGTGATTTTTTTCACATACCTTGTGGGCAGATCTCGGCCGGGTTATGCTGATGCCCCGGTCTCTCGTCGCAGCGCCAACCTGGTGAGGAGGGCGGGCCAGGGAAAAACACGAGCTGGAGAAGGGATTTGTATCGGAAACGGGTGACAGTGTTTGTCGGCCACTTCGGGAGCGGCAAGACCGAGGTCGCGCTCAACGGCGCGCTTGATCTGGCCGCTGCGGGGGCGCGCGTCACTCTGGCCGATCTCGATGTTGTCAAGCCCTACTTCCGATCGCGTGCGGCGAGGGAGATCCTCGCCGAGGCCGGTGTCGAGCTTCTCGCTCCGACCGGCGCCAACGTCTACGCGGATCTGCCGATCATCGTTCCCCAGATTCGCAGCCACCTTCGCCAATCGGATCGTCGGATGCTCATGGATGTTGGCGGCGACGAGGTTGGTGCCCGAGTGCTGGGCTCGTTGTCTGACGTTGTGCCGGCCGACGAAACCGACTGCTGGCTGGTACTGAATTTTCGTCGTCCATCGACTCCGGATCCCGAACGTGCGCTCGAAATGGTGCGCGAAATCGAAGCGGTCGGCAGGTTGCGAGTTTCCGGTTTGATCTCAAATACTCATCTCATGGAAGAGACCACACCGGCGATCGTGCTCGACGGCTATGACCGGGCAGTCGAGGCCGCGCGAATGGCAGATGTCCCGGTGTTGGCGGTGACCGTGACCGAGGATATCGCCGCTGATTTGAGAGACGAGGACCTGGAGTGTCCCGTTGTCCCGATTCACCGCATCGTGAAGCCTCCGTTTGCCCAGAACCTCGAGCGGAGGACAACCGGCCCGCTATTCGTGGTCAACTGAGAAAGGAGCGTCCATGTCGCGGATCGTGATCAGCCCTGACCGCTGCAAGGGCTGCGAGCTCTGCGTTCAGGCCTGCCCCCAGCAGATTCTCGGGATGGGCAAGCAGATCAACAACAAGGGCTATTACTACGCCGAGATGGTGGAACAGATGCGCTGCATCGGCTGCCGCCTGTGCTGCATCACCTGCCCCGACATGGCCATCGAGATGCAGGTCAACGGGGCGATGTACCACTACTTCAGCTATTGATGGGATTGGTGATGACGACCGTACCCGAGTCCGCGTCCGCGACCGCGTCCGTGCCCGAACCCACGTGCCGGGAGGAAACGCCCGATCGGACTCGGACTCGGATGCGGGTTGTTGATCGGAGATTCCCATGACCAAGAAACTCATGAAAGGTTCGGAGGCGATAGGCGAGGCCGCCGTCCAGGCCGGCTGCAAGCTCTTCTTCGGCTATCCGATAACTCCCCAGAACGAGATCCCGGAGTACATGTCGATGCGGCTGCCGCAGATCGGCGGCGCCTTTGTCCAGGCCGAGTCGGAGGTCGCGGCTTCGAACATGATCTACGGTGCAGCGGGCGCGGGCGAGCGCGTGATGACCTCCTCGTCGTCACCCGGCGTGTCGCTGATGGCCGAGGGAATCTCCTACCTCGCCGGATCGGAACTGCCGGTTGTGATCGTCAACATCATGCGTGCGGGACCCGGGCTGGGAGGGATCCTCCCCAGTCAGGGCGACTATTTCCAGGCTACCAAGGGCCTCGCGCACGGTGATTTCCGCGTGCTGGTGCTGGCGCCGTGGTCGATCCAGGAGGCCGCGGATCTGGTGCAGGATGCGTTCGATCTCGCCGACTACTACCGCAATCCGGTGATGATTCTCGGCGACGGCCTGATCGGGCAGATGATGGAGCCGGTCGAGTTCTCGGATGACCGTAAGCCGATCAAGGATCTCCAACCCAAAACCTGGGCGACGACCGGGTGTGATGGAAGCCGACCGACGAACATCATCAACTCGCTCTTCCTCGATCCGGAAGAGCTCGAGCAACACAACATCCGGCTCAAGGCCAAGTACGATCGTATCGTCGAGAACGAGGTGCGCTACGCCGAGGATGGTACCGACGGGGACTTTGACATCCTGATCGTTGCCTACGGCACCGTTGCCCGAGTGTGCTCGACCGCTATCGACGAGCTGCGGGAGGCCGGAAGGGCGGTCGCCATGGTCCGACCAATCTCCCTCTTTCCGTTCCCCTACGACGCGGTTCGCGAGGCGGCCCTCAAGGCGAATGCAGTGCTCGTCGTCGAGCTGTCGGCCGGACAGATGATCGAGGACGTCAGGCTCGCCCTTTCCGGTAGCCGGCCAATCCACTTTCTCAACCGGATGGGTGGCATCCTGGTTTCGCCCGATGAGGTCATCGACAAGGTCAATGCGATCCTCGATGGCAATTCGGAGGAGGTGCACCATGGCTGAGACGGTCTTTGCCCGTCCGACGGCCCTGGCCGAGGTCTCGACCCACTACTGCCCGGGCTGTACCCACGGAGTGATCCACCGCCTCGTGGCGGAGATCATCGACGAGCTCGGGGTGCGTGAACGCACAGTCGGAATCGCCCCGGTCGGTTGTTCGGTGCTCGCATACAACTACTTCAACGTCGACTTCCACGAGGCATCTCACGGGCGAGCGCCGGCGGTGGCAACCGGGATCAAACGTGCGCGGCCGGATCTGGTCGTCTTCGCCTATCAGGGCGACGGTGACCTCGCCTCCATCGGTATGGCCGAGATCGTCCACTGCGCCAACCGAGGGGAAAAGGTCACCGTGGTCTTCGTCAACAACGCCATTTACGGCATGACCGGTGGCCAGATGGCGCCGACGACGATGCCCGGGCAGGTGGCGACAACCTGCCAGCTCGGCCGTGATGTCGAGCTTGCGGGCTACCCGATTCGCATCGCAGAGCTCATTTCGACCCTGCGGACGCCGGCATTCGTGGCCCGCGCCACGGTGCACAACCCGTTGGTCGCGGTTCACGCCAAGGAGATGTTGCGGCGGGCCTTCACCTGTCAGGTGGAGGGCACCTGTTTCTCGCTGGTCGAAATCCTCTCGACCTGTCCGACCAACTGGGGCGTTCCGCCCGTCGAGGCAACCGGCTGGCTCGAGAAGAACATGCTGCCCTACTACCCGGTTGGGGTGTTCAAGACGCCTCAAGGCGGCAGTCGCGAACCGAAGCCGCTGGTCGTCTGAGGGAGCTGGAAATGCAGAACGACGTCATCATGGCGGGCTTCGGAGGACAGGGAATCCTCCTGATTGGCAAAATGTTGGCCTACGCCGGCATGCACGCCGGCAAGGAGGTGTCCTGGCTGCCCTCATACGGTCCCGAGATGCGCGGCGGGACCTGTAACTGTACGGTGGTCATCTCAGATGACCCGGTGGGCTCGCCGGTGATCCGCTCGCCGCGCGCCGTGGTTGCGATGAACCAGCCGTCGCTGGAGAAATTCGAGCCGGACATCCGTGAGGGAGGGCTGTTGCTCATCAACTCCTCGCTGATCAATCGCGGTGCCGATCGGGAAGACCTGACGGTGATCGAAGTGCCGGCGAACGAGATGGCCGCCGAGCTCGGCAATCCACGCGGCGCCAACATGGTTGCGCTGGGGGCCTATCTGGGCGCGACCGATGCGGTACCGCTGGAAGAGATTGTAGAGGTCGTGCGAGAAACTTTCGCCGCCAAGCCTGCGATGATCGACGTCAATATCGAAGCGCTGCGCAAGGGCTACGAACTCGGCGCCGCTGCAACCAACGAGCCCGCAGCGGTGGAAGTGTAGGGGGAGGGTGAATGGCTGAAACCCCGTGCTCTGACCTCGGCAAGGCCGAAGAGATCCTCGGCCGCTATCCGCATGAGGAACCGGCGCTGATCCAGGTTTTGCAGGACGTGCATCGCGCCTACAATTACCTGCCGTGCGATGTGCTGGAGAGGGTGGCCGACGCCCTCGACGTTCCGTTGGCCAAGGTCTTCTCCGTTTCAACCTTCTACAAGGCGTTCTCGCTCGAACCGCAGGGCGACACCATCATCAAGGTGTGCATGGGCACCGCATGCCACATCCGTGGCGGCGGGCAGCTGGTGGAGGAACTCGAAAGGCAGCTCGGAATCGGTCCCGACGAGACCACCGAGGACCTCAAGTTCACAGTCAAGACCGTCAACTGCGTCGGGGCGTGCGCGATGGCTCCGGTGATGATCGTCGGCGAGAAATACTATGGCGGCGCGAAGCCGGCCAAGGTCTCGAAGTACGTCGACGAGGGGGGCGCCGATGAGAATTGAGTCATATGACCAATTCATGGCGCTCAAGCAGCAGTCTCTCGAGCGTGAGTCCAACCGCACGCAGCAAGTCTTGGTGTGCTGCGGCACCGGTTGTCTCGCATCGGGAGCGAAGGCGGTGGCGGAGGCCTTTGCCGAAGAGATCGCCAAGCGCAGCGTGGACGCCTCGGTCGAGCTCTTCGTCAAGTCGACCGGTTGCCACGGTTTCTGCGAGCGTGGGCCGCTGGTGGTCCTCAACCCCCAGGGCATCCTCTATACCAAAGTGAAACCCGGCCGGGTCGAGGAGATCGTCGAGAAGACCCTGGTCGCTGGCGAGGTCATTCCCGGCCTGCTCTACAAGGAACCGGTGACGGGCGAACGGGTGGAGAAGTACGAGGAGGTGCCGTTCTACAAGAACCAGGTGCGGGTCGCGATGCGCAACATCGGTCGCATCGACCCGGCCGACATCCTCGACGCCGTCGCCCACGGCGCCTACTCGGGCGCCGCCAAGGCCCTCTTCGATATGACTCCGGACGAAGTGATCGGTGAGGTCGCCACCGCGGGCCAGCGAGGCAGAGGTGGCGCAGGCTTCAACACCGCCCGCAAGTGGCAATCGTGCAAGGATGCACCGGGCGAGCAGCGCTTCGTGCTCTGCAACGGCGACGAGGGCGACCCTGGCGCCTTCAAGGACCGCTCGATCATGGAGGGTGACCCACACTCGGTCCTCGAAGGGATGGTGATCGGCGCATATGCGGTCGGTGCTCACCAGGGGTGGATCTACGTTCGTGACGAATACCCCCTGGCGGTGGTGAACCTGACCATCGCGATCAATGAAGCCCGGAAATACGGCCTGCTCGGCAAGAACATCATGGGATCGGGCTTCGACTTCGACATCGAGATCTCCCGAGGCGGCGGCGCCTTCGTCTGCGGCGAGTCATCGGCCCTCATGCGGTCGCTCGAGGGCAAGACCGGTGAGCCGCGGGCAAAGTACGTGCACTCGACTGAGAAGGGCCTCTTCGACCTGCCGACGGTGCTCAACAACGTCGAGACCTGGGCCGGCATCGGCGCCATCGTCGAGCGCGGCGGTGCGTGGTTCGCCTCGATGGGGACCGAGCGGTCCAAGGGCACCAAGGCTTTCTCTCTGGTCGGCAAGGTCAAGAACACCGGCCTGATCGAGCTGCCGATGGGCACCTCCCTGCGCCGCATCATCTACGACATTGGCGGTGGCATCCTCAAGGACAGGCCGTTTAAGGCGGTGCAGACTGGAGGCCCGTCTGGAGGCTGCGTGCCGGAGGAGCTGCTCGACCTGCCGGTCGACTACGAGGAGCTCACCGAGGCCGGGTCAATGATGGGATCGGGCGGCATGATCGTGATGGACGATCGTACCTGCATGGTCGACGTCTCGCGTTTTTTCCTCGCCTTCCTCGAGGAGGAGAGCTGCGGCAAGTGCACGCCCTGCCGCGAGGGCCTCAAGCAGATGCTCCACATTTACGACCGGATCATCGCCGGCCTGGGTGAGGACGGCGACCTCGAACTGATCGAGCGCCTGGCCCGGGGGATGCAGCTCGCCAGCCTGTGCGAGCTCGGCAAATCGGCGCCCAACCCGGTGCTCTCGACCCTGCGCTACTTCCGTTCGGAGTACGAGGCCCACATTGCCGACCACGCCTGTCCGGCCGGGGTATGCCGCGAGCTGACCGCCTTCGAAATCATCGAGGATGAGTGCGACGGCTGCCACCTCTGCTTCAAGGCGTGCCCGGTCGACGCGATTAGCGGGATCGTCAAGGAGCTGCACGTGATCGACCACGAGGCGTGCATTTCCTGCGGCGCCTGCCTCGAGGTCTGTCCGACGGACTCCATCCGCACCTTTCCCAAAAAAGAACTGAAGGCGGAGGTGGTGTGATGCCGACCCTGACGGTCAACGGACGGAGTGTGACGGTGGCCTCCGATGCCACCATTCTCGATGCCGCGCGTGCGGCCGGGGTCGAGGTGCCGACCCTCTGTCACTTCGACGGGCTCGAGCCGTGGGGTGGCTGCCGCCTGTGCGTGGTCGACATGTCGCAGGCCAACTGGGACGACGACTGGTTCAAGGTGGTAACTGCATGCAACCATCCGGTTAAGGAAGGCATGACGGTGGTGACCGACTCGGAGCGCATCATCGAGACCCGCCGTGTCGTTCTCGATCTCCTGCTCGCACGCTGCCCGGACACGCCGCTGGTGCAGCGGTGGGCGCGCGAGTACGGTATCGAAAAGACCTCCTACACGCCGAACCCCGAGCCTGACGACTGCATTCTCTGTGGACTCTGCACGAGGGTCTGTGACCACATTGGTGTGTCCGCCATTGCCTCGGTCAATCGTGGATGGGGGAGGGAGATCGCGCCGCCCTTCAACCAGCCGCCGCCGGACTGTATCGGCTGCCTGGCATGCGCCGAGATCTGCCCGACGGATTGCATCCCGTACGAGACCTCGAACAGCCGGCGACAGATATGGGGCAAGGAGTTCGAGATGCTGCGTGATCCCGAGACCGGGGAGGCTGTGATCACGAAGGAGCAGTCGGAGCATTTCGCGAAGCGAACCGGTGTGCCGATGTCGTACTTCGAGACTTCCGACCGAAGCAAGAGGCGGGAAATGGCGAAGACCTTCGAAAAATTGTCGGTATTCGATTCGGGAGCCAGACAATGACGCATCCGATCCCGAACCCAAATTCGAACCCGATCCCGGGACTCACCCGGACACCTCGGGAGTGGGAATGGGAGCGGGAGCGGGAACGGAGCTGCCGCTGATGAAGATGATCTACAAGGTCTCCGTGGAACGTTGTATCGCGTGCGGAAAGTGCGAGCTGGCCTGTGCTTTCGCCCACGGATCGGAAGGCCGGCCGTCGAAAACCAGGATCAACATCCATCGTCGCGGTCCGGAGCTGGGAACACCGATCGTCTGCTTCCAGTGTGATGAGGCGGCGTGCGTTGCTGTCTGTCCGACCGAGGCGCTGGTTCGGAATGCCGACACCGGGGCGATCGAAATGGCGCGATCTCGGTGTATTTCATGCAGGATGTGCGTCGCCGCCTGTCCCTTCGGCAACATGCTGTGGGACGAAACCTATCATTGCGTCCAGAAGTGCGATCTCTGCGGCGGTGACCCGCGATGCGTGCCCTTCTGCCCGACCGGAGCGATTGCCTGGGTTCCGGTGGAGGAAGCCGCGGTCCCGCCAAAACCGTTGGATCGGGAGACGTTGGAGATCCCCTCAGTGCTGTGAGGATTCCGTGCCCGTTTCCGGGATCGGGAACGGGATCGGGATCGGGAACGGAGCCGATAAATGACTCAAACACACGACGAGATTCTCGAGATTCTGAAGAAGGCGTACCAGATTGAAGTCGATGGCTACACTTTTTACTCGATGACTGCCGATCGCGCGTCCAAACCCGCGGTGCAGGAGCTCTTCGACAAGCTCGCCCGCGACGAGGTACAGCACAAGGCCTACCTGCAGTCGGTGATCGGCTCTTACCAAGAAAAGGGGCTGGCCGCGTTCAACATCAAACATCGCGATCCGGATCTGCGGGCCTTCACCGCCAGCATCTTCACCGAAGAGTTCAAAACGCAGGCCGAGGGTGCGGACTTCGAGCTCGGCGCGCTTTCGATCGGGATGACGCTCGAGACGAATGCCATCAAATATTTCACGGGTGCGGCCGAGAGCACCGCCGAGAAGGAGGTGCGGGAGTTCTACGAATTTCTCGCCGACTGGGAGCGCCAACACCTCGACGCGCTGCAGGGTCTCTACAACGGCGTCCGCCAGGACTTCTGGTCGGACTCCGGTTTTTCACCGTTCTAGCCCGGGTCCGAAAGGCCCGCCGCCGCGATCTGCGATCGCGGCACGCGTCCTCGGGACTCCCGATCTCCACGACCACGCTCGTGTCGATCGATCCTCCCTCGTCCGCTGCGCAGCTTCGCTGCGCCGGCGGGCCGCTGCCGAAGCCGGTGTCGACCGTGCCCGTTTGCATCCCGCCCCCTCCCTCCACCCACCCTCAGAAATCCTCGCGCTTCGCGCGACGGTTTTCTGAGGGGAGGGAGTGAATAAAGACCTGGCCACAGGGTTACTTCCGCTTCTTGTCATTCATTATCTGCGTCGATCTGCGTGATCTGCGGTTTCCTCCGGGGTGGATGTGCAGATCCAGCATCGAGCATCCAGCATCCAGCATCCAGCATCCAGCATCGAGCATCTGGGCTCTCGCACCTCGCATACTCCGGGTACAATGCCCATCCACCGGAGGTGCGACGAATGGAATTGAAAGAACAATTCGAAGGCTCGATCGAAAGGGCGAAGGGGCTGCCCGATCAGTCGAACGAGACGCTGCTCGAGCTCTACGGCCTCTACAAGCAGGCCACGGTCGGCGACGTCGAAGGGGAGCGCCCGTCCGGCTTCGATTTCCGTGGCGCGGCCAAGTACGACGCCTGGGAAAAACGACGCGGCATGTCCTCCGACGCTGCAATGCAGGCATACATCGATCTCATCGATCGACTTGCCGCCGGCTGAGCTGATTCGGAGGATCTGCCCGGCAACCCGGCCGCGAGTTCCTGCGTATCTCTCCTGCGACGGGGTGACTGTGGGTTTCGAGCCGATCTTGCGCGTATCTCGTCGAGGTGGGACGATGAATCGACATCGAGTGTTCTGTATTTGCGTCCTCGCGTCGTTGGCGTTCGGGGCGGCCGCTCAGGATCGCAAATCAACGATTGATAGCCCGTACACGCCCGACCGCGTGCCATCATCCCGACCTGTGGCCTTTGTCGACGTCTCCGTTCTCCCGATGACGTTTAATGGAGTTCTCGAGCACCAGACTGTGGTGACGATGCACGGCAGGATTCACGCCGTTGGGCCGGTGGATGAGATCGAAATCCCCGCCAGAGCGATCACGATCGACGGCTCGGGACGCTTCCTGATGCCGGGCCTCGCCGACATGCACACCCACCTCGATATCGAGCTCGGGGACGGGGCGAACGAGGCGGTGCTGTGGCTGGCAAACGGCGTGACGACGATCTTCAACCTCGGGGACCAGATAACCCCCCTGGGCGATGGGCTCATTGAGCTTCGTGACGACATTCTCAGGGGCGTCCGCCCCGGCCCCACGATCTACACTGCAAGCATCGCCTACGGGCCGGACACGGGTGCCCGTTCCTCACATACCTTCACGACCGCCAACGAAGGTCGCGATTTCGTGACCGCGAGCAAGGTGGCCGGCTACGACTTCATGAAGGTCTACACCTCGACCACCGCCGCGACCTTCGCCGGCATCTCCGATCAGGCGCGGGTGGAGGAGATGGCCGTCGTCGGCCACGTACCGCGCGCAGTTGGGTTGAATCAGGCGCTGGCCGACGGGCTTGTGATGGTGACACATCTCAACGATTTCTGGTGCCGCGCGTTCGACTGCGGGATGAATGAAAACCGGTTGAGCGACGCCGTGAACCCCATGGTCACGCATGGGGCGTGGGTAGCGACCACTCTTTCTCTGAACCGGAACTACAAGGATATGTACTGCGGCGACGTGGGTGCCCTGGAGCGTTATGTCCTCCAGGAATACTGGCGTTTCATCCACCCGGATATCATCGGCCACTGGTACAACCTGGTGACTGGTTCGTGGAATCCCGCCGGGTGCAGAGGAGGCGACATCGAGGAGGCCTGGGACTTCCTTCTCTGGTACTCCGAAGAACTCCATGAAGCCGGAGTGCCGATGGTGCTCGGCACCGATGCACCACCGGTTGTCGGCGTTCCAGGCTGGTCATTGCACGACGAGATGAGGATCGCGGACGGTTTCATGACCAGGTTCGATGCGCTGAGGCTTGCCACCGCGAACGCCGGGCGTTTCATGGACGAGCACCTTCCGGGTGGGGAGGCGTTCGGCACGATCGAGGAGGGGAAGCGCGCCGATCTCCTCTTGCTCGAGGCCAATCCCCTCGATTTCCTGTCAAACGCGAAACGGCGAGTCGGGGTCATGGCGCGAGGCCGCTGGTACTCTGAAGCCGCGTTGAAGCGCCAGCTCGAGTGGGTTGCGTACTCCTATCACGGTCTCCCGAGCCCCCGCACCGTCTCCCGTCGCGCCAGTTCCTGAACGGCGACCCCGCAAGCTTCGCCGAGGCCATACGGGGCGCCATAGACGGAGTCAGCTCCGGGCACCATTCCCGTACCCGAGGTTGAACCACCAAGTCACCAAGACCGCCAAGGGTCTTCCGTGAATGAATACCTCGCTCATCGGATTGCGATCGCCAATACTTGCGCTCATTTCCTGTCAGAAACGGTAGCCGCCTCATGATGAGCCAATTATCACCTGGCGTGTGTGGCGTCGTGGTGGCGAAACACAAACCCACCCGGGGTGGGTGGGAATTCAAAATTCATAATTCCTAATTCAAAATTGTCGCTCCCTCAGGAACAACCGGTGGTTCCCCCACACGAGTCGCACTTGAGGCAGGTGCCGTTGCGCACCAAAGTTAGCGCACCGCACTCTGGGCAGGGGTCGCCTTCGTAGCCCATATAGCGTGCCTTTTGCGCCGCGGCCTGCTCTCTGTCGAGGGCTGCGCGGCCGGTTGCGATCGGCGCCGACTCAGTCGCTCCATCCCTTTGGCTCTGGCCGACTGCGATCGGCCGGACCTCGGCCATATCGTCCGGATTGGGCGGCAGCTTGTGCTGGTCGGAACCGGTGCCGACGGCGTCGTGGCGTAGGTCCTCGAGCGACACCTGGGCGAGGTCGTCGCGATCGAGGTAGGTGATGGCGAGCTCGCGGAAGATGTAGTCGATGACCGAGGTCGCCATTTTGATGCGATCGTGGCCGCCGACCATGCCCGAGGGCTCGAAGCGGGTGAAGACGAAGGCGTCAACGTACTCCTCGAGCGGCACTCCGTACTGCAGGCCGAGCGAGACAGCGATCGCGAAGCAGTTCATCAGCGAGCGGAATGCGGCACCTTCGCGGTGCATATCGAGGAAGATTTCGCCGACCGAGCCATCCTCGTACTCGCCAGTGCGGATGTAGACCTTGTGCCCTCCGACCGAGGCTTTCTGGGTGAAGCCGGTGCGGCGGCCCGGGAGGCGGTGGCGGCGCGCCTGGTATCGGATGACGACGCGCTCGGCCATCGACTCGGCGACCCTTGCCGGATCCCCGGTCGCGACGGCTTCGGCGATCGCCTCCTCATCCTCGACATCCATCGCGATGCTGAGCGGCTGGCTGAGCTTGGAACCGTCTCGATAGAGCGCGACCGCCTTGAGCATTTTTTGCCAGGCCAGGTAGTAGGCGCGCTTGATATCGTCGAGGGTGGCCTCCGCCGGCATGTTGATGGTCTTCGAAATGGCGCCGGAGATAAACGGCTGGGCGGCGGCCATCATCAGGATGTGGCCGTCGTATTGGATCGACCGCGTGCCGTGCTTGCCGCAGCGATTGGCGCAATCGAAGACGGCGAGATGCTTGGCCTGAAGGTGCGGCGCGCCTTCGACGGTCATGGTTCCGCAGGCCCAGGTATTGGCCTGTTCGATTTCGTCTGGGCTGAAACCGAGACGGGCGAGAACGTCGAGGTTCCAATCGGCGATTTCCTCGTTCGACAAGCCGAGCTCACGCAGCCTGTCCTCCCCCACCACATGAGGAGCAAACGCATTCGAGATCTCGAAGCTGGTGGGAAGGTTCTTTTCGATCGCCTCGATGTCCTTGTCGTTGAATCCTTTATCCTTGAGCGCCTGGTGATCTATCGTTGGGCAGCCTTCGAGCGTACCGCGACCGACGGTGTAGGAGACGATGTCGTCGATCTGCTCAGGGGTGTAGCCGAGCGTCGAAAGCGCGGCCGGGATGCCCTGATTGATGATTTTGAAGTAGCCGCCGCCGGCCAGTTTCTTGAACTTGACGAGTGCGAAGTCGGGCTCGATCCCGGTCGTATCGCAATCCATTACCAGGCCGATGGTCCCGGTCGGGGCGACAACCGTGGTCTGGGCGTTGCGGAAGCCGTGCTCGGTGCCGAACTCGACGGCCCGGTTCCAGACCTCCCGTGCAGCCGCCACTAGGTCCGGCGGCGTCGTGTCGGCCGACAGACCCATTGGCTTGATCGTCAGACCCTCGTACATCTCCGTCGGCGCATCGTACGCCGCCCGGCGGTGGTTCCCGATCACCCGCAACATGTCCTCGTGGTTCTCCTGGTAGCCCGGGAAGGCTCCGAGTTCTCCGGCCATCTCGGCAGAGGTCGTATAGGCCTCACCTGTCATGATGGAGGTGATGGCACCACAGATCGAGCGGCCGGCATCCGAGTCGTAGGGTATGCCCATCCTCATCAACAACGACCCGATGTTGGCGAATCCGAGGCCGAGCGTGCGGTATCGATAGCTGAGCTCGGCGATGCGGCGTGACGGGAAAGATGCCATCAGCACCGAAATCTCGAGGACGATGGTCCACAGGCGCACCGCGTGGCGGAAGGTCTCGATGTCGAAGTGCCCGTCCTCACGGAGGAACTTGACCAGGTTCAACGATGCCAGATTACAGGCCGTGTCGTCGAGAAACATGTACTCCGAGCACGGGTTGGACGCGTTGATACGGCCGCTCGCGGGGCAGGTGTGCCATTCGTTGATGGTGTCGTCAAACTGGAGCCCGGGATCGGCACATTCCCAGGCGGCGAGAGTGATGTCATTCCACAGCTTGGCCGCCGGGACCTTTTTTGCGACCTCGCCGTCGGTGCGGTTCATCAGAGTCCAGTTGCGGTTGACCTCGAGGGCCGAGAAGAAGGCATTCGGCACGCGTACGCTGTTGTTGGCGTTCTGCCCCGACACCGTGTAGTAGGCGTCGGAATCCCAGTCGGTGTCGTATTCCTCGACCGGGTAGGTGCGCACGCCCTGGGTTGCCAGCTGGAGCACCCGCTGGATCGAGCCGTCGGGCACGCCGCGGCGGCGCGCCATCACGATGCGGCCGCGGAGTTCGGTGTTCTTATTGATGTCCATGACAGGCTTGGACGAGTCTTCGGGGAAGCACGCGTCGAGGATCTCCTGCAGCTGCCGACGCAGCAGCCGTGAGCCCGCCACCAGGGCAGCCACCTTGCGTTCTTCGACCGCCTTCCACGATATGAACTCCTCGATGTCCGGGTGGTCGAGATCAAGGCACACCATTTTCGCGGCGCGACGGGTCGTGCCACCTGACTTTATGGCTCCGGCAGCTCGGTCTCCGATTCTGAGGAAGGACATCAGGCCCGAGGAACGGCCACCTCCGGAGAGGGGTTCTCCACAGCCGCGAAGTCTCGAGAAGTTCGTGCCGGTGCCAGAGCCGTACTTGAAGAGGCGCGCCTCGCGAACCCACAGGTTCATGATGCCGCCGTCGTTGACCAGGTCGTCGTTTACCGACTGGATGAAGCAGGCGTGGGGCTGCGGGTGCTCGTAGGCACTGGAGGAGGTTTTCAGCTTGCCGGTCTTGGGGTCGGCGTACCAGTGACCCTGGGCCGGGCCGGTGATGCCGTACGCCCAGTGCAGACCGGTGTTGAACCATTGCGGAGAGTTGGGCGCCGCGTACTGGGACGCCAGCATGAAACTGAGCTCATCGTGAAAGGCGTCGGCGTCCTCATCGGTGTCGAAGTATCCGTGCTCCCTGCCCCAGTGTGTCCAACACCCGGCGAGACGGTCGAACACCTGTCGCGCGTCGCGCTCGGGTCCGGTCAGGGGCTCGCCGCTTTCGGAAATCTCCGGCGTTCCGTCTTCGCCGATCTGCGGCACTCCCGCCTTGCGGAAATACTTCTGGACCAGGACATCGACCGCGACCTGCGACCAGCTCTCCGGCGCCCTGACCCCATCCATCGAGAATACGAGCGTGCCGTCCGGGTTTCGGATCTCCGACGACCGTTCGATGAAATTGAGGTTTTCGTAGGGGTCTTCTCCGACGCGTGTGAAGCGACGCGTGACCTTCATACTGTGCCCTCGTCCTCCCTCAAGAACCCGCTTTTTGGCGCGAGAAATCCCCCCTTGAGTCTGTACCAGAAGCACCGGCTCGCGGCAAGAATAGGCTCGACTCCGACCACTATATATTGCGTTCCTAACCGTTGTCAACACTATATCTTGCGGTCTTGGAGTAATTTTTTCGGTCCGGAAGTGTTTACTGATGAGTCACTTCTGAACATCCGGTTCGACCCATATTGCAGAGCGCGAATTCTTCTCGAAATCGAACCCGAAGAGGAGACGTCGTATGGCCCTCCGATCGCGATGTGGACGACGTCGATTCGGCACCCTGCCCTGTCGGTCCGGGACCGGCCGAAGGCCGGGTTCATGAGCGATAGAGCTTTCGGATGAGGGGGATGAGATAGTCGGCGAACCCGCTTTGAAGGTCATGAACGGGCGATAGCCCCCAGTCCGAACGTGCTGCCGAGTCATTCACATCTGCCGGCCAGCTGTCGACGATCGCCTGCCGTTTGACGTCTGGTTCGAAACTGATGTCAGCCTCAGGAAAACCCTCGAGCACGAGCGAGCGGATCTCTTCGGCCGAAGGATTGAACGCGGTGATGTTGTAAACGGTTTGACGGAGGGCCGAACGGTCCGCCTTGGCCAGGTCCAGAAGCGCGTCGACCGCGTCTGGCATCACCATGAATGGGATGCGAGTGTCCGGGCGCACGAAGCACGCGTAGGCCTCGCCCCTCGCCGCCGCGTGGATCATTTCTGGGGCGTAGTCCGAGGTGCCCCCTGACGGCACGGTAACCGCCGAGATGAGACCCGGGAACCGGATGGCACGGAAGTCCACCTTGCCGGACAAGGTCTCGGCGGCGAGTTGCTTGTAGTGATGGTCGTAGTAGCGACCGAGGTGTTCGCAGTACAGCTTGTTACAGCCGTACATCGTGGTTGGATTATTCCACGTGTGCTCTTTCACCGCTCCCTCGCTGGCCTTCGTTTCGAGATTCGGCAGCCCGTAAGCGGCGATCGACGATGGGTAGAGGAAGGTCACCGCCCTGCCGTGGGACTCACCCTGCGACTGGGCGAAGTCGAGGAGCTTGAGGGTGCCCTCGACGTTGACCTGGTGCCCTGTGACGGGTGTGAACTCGGCCCGTGTGGAGAGAATGGCTGCGAGGTGGTAAATCCTCTCGACCTCGTACTCCGAGAGAATCCGCTCGAGCAAATGGGTCTCGAGTATCGAACCCAGGTACTCCTGCTCGACGCATGCGGCGATTTCCGGTTCCAGCGGCCTGAGGTCGATGGTGATGATCGCGGTGTCACCGTCGGCCGCGAGCCGCTCGATCAGGCCGTGACCGATCTCTCCGCTTGCGCCGGTGATAAGTGTCACGTGCTTCCGCATGGGCATCCTCCCCGCGTGCCAGATTCGTCGAGGCCTCGAAGCCTGTCAAGTTCCCCCGTCATCCGATCCCCATCCCGCTCCCGACCCCGACGGGGTGGGGGGCGGAATCGCTGCCCCTGGCCGCCGGACCGACTGCAACTTCTTGGCGCCTCGAAGCGTCAAATAAAACGGGCACGGAGACGCAGACGAAGACGGACACGGGTCATCCGAACTTCTTCCCCGGGATTTACGTACTAGCAGGCAGGGTCGGAAGACGAGCGGAGGTCGAGCATGGCAAAAGTATTGAAATTTCTCTTGATTGTAGTGGTTGTCGCCGGCGCCGCCGGAGGCATCTACGCGTGGGTCGGATCGCGCGACACGGATGAGAACGGGAACACCCTGATCGAGGCCGAAATCGGCTCGATTACCGAGAAGGCTCTGGCCGTAGGCCAGATCGAGCCGCGCGAACGATTCCAGGTCAAATCGAAGATCTCCGGCATCGTCGCGCGCTGCTTCGTGGAGGTTGGCGACACCGTCGATCGGGGCGATGCCCTCTTCGAGATAGCGCCCGATCCCACCCCGCAGGAGCTCCTGAACGTGAGCCATCGCGTCCACTCGTCGGAGGCCACGTATCTGAAGGCCAAGGCGGATTTCGAACGAGGCCAGGAGCTGCATGACGATGGACTGATGGCGAAGGGTGACCTCGATGCTCTCCGCGAGAGCTTCGAGCTCGCTCGGATCGCACGTCAGCAGGCGGTCGACAATCGCGATTTGACCCGCAGCGGTCGTGTCACGGGTGGCGACACCCAGGTCGAAACGATCATTCGGACCACCGCCAGCGGCACCGTTCTCTCCCGAGCGGTCAACGTTGGTGATCCGGTAGTGCCCCTGACCTCGTACCAGCCCGGCACCGAGCTCGCGGCAGTGGCCGACATGGGAGACCTCATATTCAAGGGGACGGTAGACGAGATCGACGTCGGCAAAATCGAGGTCGGCATGCCGTGCCGGATCAAGGTTGGCGCCCTGCCCGAAGACATCGTTACTGGCCGCCTCTCGCGCATCGCACCCCAGGCCCAGAAGAACGAGGGTGCGACCCTCTTCGATGTCGAGATCGAGCTCGATCCGGACCAGCAGGTCACCCTGCGCGCGGGATACTCGGCGAATGCCGACGTCGTGATTCGCGAAAAGAACGACATTGTCCTCCTGCCGGAGCGCTTGGTCCTCTTCGAAGACGAAAAGACCTTCGTCGAGATCCCCGGTACCGGCCCCGAGGCCGAGCCGGAGAAGATTGAGGTCGAGCTCGGATTGTCGGACGGCCTGAATGTCGAGATCGTTTCCGGTGTCACCGCGGGTGACCAGGTCGTGCAGCGGCCACCAAGAGAAATCAGCTGATGAATTCGGATTTCGGATTTCGGAATTCGGAACTCCCGCTCGCCCTGTGCTGTGACGGCGTGGTCGGGTGGCTGGTAATTCAGAATTCAGACTTCAGAATTCGGAATTCGGGCCGGAAGGCCTGACCATGACGGGGTTTGGCACCTTCTTCCGTCAGCTGGGACGCGACCTGTGGAGCCAGAAGCTGCGCACATTCCTCACGACCTTCGGCATCATTTGGGGCACGGTCGCGGTGAGCCTGTTGCTCGCGTTCGGGAATGGCCTCCACCGGCAGATGATCAAGACCACAGCAGGTCTCGGCGACCGGATCGTCATCGCCTGGCCGATGCGCACATCGATGGTCTACGAGGGCCTCGGCAAGGGCCGCCGGATGCGGATGATGGAAGAAGACATTCAATACCTGAAGGCTCATGTCGAGTTGATCGATGGAATCTCCGGGGAGTACGAACAAAGCCTCCTGGCACGTTACGGGGATCGGCAGCGGTCTGTATCCGTGTCCGGCGTGTCCCCGGTCTACGGAACGATGCGTAACATGATCCCCGCGGTGGGTGGACGTTTTATCAACGATCTCGACGTGGAGAAGCGCCGCCGGGTGGTCTTCGTGGGCAACGAGCTGGCCGACGATCTGTTCGGGACTCAGGAGGCCGTGGGTGAGACTGTCATGCTCCACGGCTCCCCGTTTTTGGTGGTCGGCGTACTGCAGCCCAAGGAGCAGGACTCCTCCTATTCGGGCCGGGATCACTCGAAGATGATCGTTCCGGAGTCGACCTTCCGCGCGATCACCGGACAGAAGTACATCGACAACTTCATCTACAAGGCACCGAGCCCGGAGTTCAACGACACCCTCAATGATCAGGTACGACAAGCCCTCAGCGGTCGCCTTCGATTTCACCCCGATGACGACCAGGCGGTCCAGCTCTGGGATACCAGCGAGATGTTCGTCTTCATGGATGCGTTCATGCTCGGTTTTCAAGTATTTCTCGGCATCATGGGTGTGCTGACCCTGGTCGTCGGTGGCATCGGCGTCTCCAACATCATGAACGTGGTGGTCGAGGAGCGGACCCGAGAAATCGGCATCAAGATGGCGCTCGGCGCTCGCGGCAAGTCGGTGCTGGGACAGTTCATGCTCGAGACCATGGTGTTGACCGCGATCGGTGGTGCCATCGGGCTCGCTATCTCCTATGGAATCTGCACCGCCTTTCCGACCGACCTCGAAGAGTACGTCGGCCTGCCTACGCTTTCGCCGGCGCTGGCCGTGCTCACCGCCTCGGTTCTCGGACTGGTTGGCCTGATCGCCGGTTACTTCCCGGCGCGCTCCGCTTCTCACCTCGACCCGGTGGTGGCGATGAAACTGTGAACTGGAGCAGCGAATTGCGAATTGCGAATTGCGAATTGCGAATTTCCCCCCCGGCCGCCCAACCGGTGTTTCCGGGGATGTGGGTGGGAAATCCGAAATCCGAAATCCGAAATCCGAAATGCGTGGGGTGGGCCGTATGAGGCTTCTCGATTGGCGGGTCGTGGGCCAGCTTTTCCTCAAGGCCTCGTCGCTGCAGCGCAAGCGCGCGACCTTGACCGTTGCCGCCATCGCCTGGGGGACCGTGGCCATCATCATGCTGCTCTCCTTTGGCGAGGGACTCAAGCTCCAGCTCATGAAGGGCAAAAGAGGGATGGGCGAGAACATCGCCGTGTGGTGGCCCGACGAGACCTCGAAGGTCTGGGAGGGGCTCCCGGAAGGCCGACCTATCCGTCCCCGAGTCGACGACATTGACTACCTGCGGGGACGGATGACTGCCGCCTCGGGCGTCATAGGAGAGATGACCAGTTGGTCGTCCTCGATGACCTATGGCCAAACGACCATCACCGGCCGGGTGACGGGAGCTCATTGGGAGTACGGGGAGATTCGCCACCACTTCCCGCAGTCGGGTGGGCGATTCATCAACGCCAATGACGAGCGAGACAAGAGGCGGGTGATCTTTCTCGGCGACGCGCTCGCCGAGGAGATCTTCGGTGATGTCGAGCCGGTCGGGGAGACGATGTTCCTCGATCGCGTGCCCTACCTGGTTGTCGGCGTGATGCAGCACAAGATGCAGATGGGGACCTACAAGGGACCGGACGAGGACGGTGCGATCATCCCCATCACGACCTTTGCGGCGCAGTTCGGTCGCCAACGGCTGACAAATATCGTCTTCAAGGTACCCGTCCCCGAGGACATGCCGTTGGCGCGGCAGCAGTTCAACGAATCGCTTGCCGCCAGGTACCGATTCGATCCGACGGACGAGCAGGTGACCGGCTTGTGGGACACGGTCGAGGGGGCCAAGGTGATGGCCAACATCATGATTGGCTTGCAGGGCTTCCTCGGCATCATCGGCGCCCTCACCCTGTTCATCGGCGGCATCGGCGTCGCCAACATCATGTACGCCGTGGTCAAGGAGAAGACGCGGGAGATCGGCGTGCAGATGGCGCTCGGCGCACGCAGGGGGTGGGTCACCGGCCCGTTCGTCCTCCAGGGGCTCTCCTACACCCTGGTCGGTGGCGCCCTCGGTCTGGTGATCGCGATGGTTCTGATCATCCTCCTCGGCCTGATCCCGGTCGAGGGCAACCAGGCCCTCGAGTTCCTCGGCAAGCCGACCCTTTCGTGGCAGATCGCGCTCGCGACGGCGGGGATTCTCGGTGGCATCGGCATCCTCGCCGGATACTTCCCGGCGCGCCGCGCCGCGACGGTCGATCCGGCGGAGACACTTCGCTATGAATAATGAATTAGGAATTCGGAATGAGGAATTAGGAATTCCCACCCACCCACCCCTGGGGGGTGGACTCGGGAGATTGATATGAACTGGCCCATGAAGAAGAAGAACGGTGCCGCGGCGTCGAACGGCCACATCATCGACATGCACGCGATCACCAAGGTCTATGACACCGGCAAGATCCAGGTTGAAGCGCTCCGCGGCATCGACCTGAAGGTCAAGAAGGGTGAGTTCGTTGCAATCGTCGGGCCGTCGGGGTCCGGGAAGTCGACGTTGCTCAACCTTCTCGGCTGCCTCGACACGCCGACCGGGGGCGAGTACCGCTTGAGCGGCGAGACCGTGGCCGGCCTCGATCGCGATCAGCTTGCCGACATCCGTAACCGCCGTGTCGGATTCGTCTTCCAGAATTTCAACCTGCTGCCCCAGCTCACGGCCCTCGAAAACGTCGAGATGCCGATGCTCTTCGGCGGCGTCGGCCGCAAGGAAAGAAAACAGCGCGCAGCGAAGCATCTCGAGTCGGTCGGACTGGGCGATCGCGTGGAGCACAAGCCGACCGAGCTCTCCGGCGGCCAGATGCAACGCGTCGCCATTGCCCGTGCCCTTTCCATGGAGCCGGACATCGTCCTCGCCGACGAGCCCACCGGCAACCTCGACACGGGCTCGGGAACCGACGTCATGGGCGCCCTCCAGGAGCTCTGGGAAGGGGGGGCCACCCTGGTGGTTGTAACGCACGACAAGGCCCTCGCCAACCGCGCCAACCGGGTGATCGAGATCCGCGACGGGAAGGTCGTTGATGACCATGTCAACGGCAAAATCGAGAATTAGGAATTGGGAATTAGGAATTCCCACCCGCCCTCCCGTTCTGAGGCGGTATGGGCGGCATTCCTAATTCCTGACTCCTCACTCCTAATTCGAATTCGAAACGTCGTCTTGAGCGTCTTCGGGGTACAATATTTGGTGAGGTATCGATCATGCTTGAAGACGAACTCACACCCACCCGGCGGCAGTTCCCCAGGGTCCCGTCCGAAGACGTCGTGATGATCCACCGCCTCGGCCCGGCTGAGGAGGAGGAGCAGACGACCGCGCGACAGATCGGCCTCGGCGGTCTCATGATCTCCAGCGTCGAGTCCCTGGGAGTGGATTCCTACCTCCGGCTGAAGCTCACCATCGAGGCGGAAGAGGTCGAAGCCACCGGCAGAGTTGTGTGGGAGAAGCCGGCCGAAGACGGATCCTTCGACGTGGGAATCGCTTTCATTTCAATCGATGCCGCGCATGCGGATACCATCATGCAGAAGCTCGCTGCCATGGGAGCGTCGTAGCTCCGCCGCCCGATACTGGATACTGGATGTCGGATACCCGATCCGCCCGCCCACCCCTTGACAACCCAGCCTGACGACTTATCGATTTGTTGAACCCAGCATCCAGCATCCAGCATCCAGCATCTCGAAACACGTTTGCCCGTGGAATCACTTGTGGAGGCAATCATGGCAGCCGACGCTTTTCTGACCGGAGGATGCCTCTGTGGCGCCATCCGATTCGAAGTCACGCCCCCGACCAGGTGGTGCGCACACTGTCATTGCTCGCTCTGCCGCCGAGCACACGGCGCAGCCTTCGTGACCTGGTTCGGAGTGGAACGTTCGAGCTTCGAGCTGGTGACCGGAGCCGATGAGCTGTCTTGGTACCGGTCGACGCCGGCGGCGCGACGCGGTTTCTGCTCGCGATGCGGCTCGACCATCTTTTTCGAGAGCGAGCGATGGGCCGATGAGGTGCACATCGCCCTCGCCTGCATGGAAGGCGCGATCGACCGTTCGCCGAAAGCGCACGTATTCTATGATTCACATGTCGATTGGATCGAGCTCGGTGACGAGCTGCAACGGCTCGGAGGCCCGAGCGGGACGAATCCGATCGAGCCGGCTCGCTGAGGAGGATCTGATGTCGAAAGCATATGTGTCCTTTCCGCTCGCTGCAATCGGTCTCCTTTTGCTGTTGCACACGGGCTGTGGTTCGGTCGGTAACGCCGCCGGCAGCCCGTCGTCAACGCCCGGGGTCTCGCAGATCGGTCGGAACCAGGTGAAGGCCGTCGGAGCGGACCTGGAAGGCGTGGTGAGCTACAAGTTCGCCAACGCCAACCTGGGCGACGAATGGCTGATCATCACCGTCGCCATCGGTGGTCTGCGGGGTGAAGCGATCGAGATCCGGCAGCAATCGATCTCGGTTCGCACGCCGGACGGCCGCAGCATTCCTCTGCCGCCCCAGGATGAGTTCATCGAAGCGTACCCCGAGCTGCAGAGCACTCTCCGCCGCGCCCTTGTGGCGAGCGAGCCGCTCGAAGCGACTCGGGGCGGACGCCGCCCCTGCGAGCTCGATTTCCAGCGAATTCCGGGCACCGGCACGACCCGGACATCGGTGTGGGTGACCCAACGCCAGCTGTGCGTCGGGATGCTGAGCTTCCCGGTTCAGGGAGGCGTCCAGCCGGGCAGGTGGAAGCTGGTCATCGAGTTGGAGGAATCGGTCCTCGAGATTCCGTTCCTCCTCGGTGACTGAGACAGCCGGGTTCCCGGCAATTCGTGTTCGGAAACCCGTATATCCGGGCGCCGTTACTCCGGGTTCTCGGATAATCTTTTTTCGCAACTGACGGCTGCCCCCACTCGCCAGCCACCTCTGGGAAAGCCAGTAAGGGCCTCTCGCCAGTAAAACGCTGAATCGAAAAGAAGATACGCGTGAGGAGTCCAGAAACGATTCTTGGTCTCAAAATAAAGACAGGAGTAGCGAGATTTGCTGAACTCGAGGCACGGTTTTTGCGTAGATCTTTGCATCGTGCTTCCGACGACCGACGCTTCACCTGAACCGGAACCTGGGACCGGGGTGATTGTTGCTGTCGAAGCAATACACGAGGAAGGAGGTCACAGGGATACCAGAGTCTCTTGAGGAGGGAGTCCGACAATTCATTGAGGACTGTTTGGGAGGAAGGACAATGAAGAGAACCATACTTGCGACCCTGGTCGTGGTGGTGGCACTCGCCGTTGCCGCACCGGTGATCGCGCAGAACCCGACTGGCGTGTTGACCGGACGGGTCAGCTACGAAGGACAGCCGCAGGCGGGTGTGACCGTGACGGTCGATTCGCCCTCGCTGCAGGGTACCCGCGTCGAAGTGACCGGGTCGAGCGGCGACTACAACTTCCGCGGTCTGCCGGCGGGCACCTACACGGTGACCTTCGCGCTCGCCGGCTTCAAGACCCTCGAGTACGACGTCAAGATCTCGGCCGCGCAGAGCCGCCGGGTCGATGCGCAGATGTACGACGAGAGCTACGCTGAGGAGATCATGGTGACCTCGGCCTACGAGACGGTTTCGGATTCGACGGAGGCCTCCACCACCTACACGCTGGATCTGGTCGAACAGTTGCCGATTCAGCGAACAATCGAGTCGACGGTGCTGATGACTCCTGGCGTCACCAACACCGGGACTTCTTCGGGCTACATAACGATCTCGGGCGCGATGTCGTTCGAAAACCTGTTCATGATCAATGGCGTGGTGGTGAACGAGAATCTTCGCGGCCAGCCGCTGGATCTCTACATCGAGGACGCGATCCAGGAGACGACGACCTCGACATCGGGCGTGTCGGCCGAGTACGGACGCTTCCAGGGCGGTGTGGTCAATATGCTCACCAAGTCCGGCGGCAACCAGTTCTCGGGCTCCTTCAGGGCCAACCTCGACAGCGACAGCTGGCAGTCCAGCAACGCCGGCGAGCTCACACCCGAGCGTGACGACAAGGTCAACACCACCTACGAGGCGACATTTGGCGGCTATGTGTTGAAGGACAGGCTGTGGTTTTTCACCGCCGGCCGTGACCTCTCGCGGTCCGAGACTGACACCACCTACCTCACCAACATCGAGTTTCCGCAAACCTCTGAGCAGACGCGGCTCGAAGGGAAACTGACCTGGTCGATCACCCCGAGCCACCGAGTGATCGGCTCCTACGCCGAGATCGATTACGTGCGGACGAACACGGTTTACGGAGATGTTCTCGACCTGGCGAGTGTCAACCCGCACCGCGAGGACCCGCAGGACATTACCTCGATCAACTACACCGGCGTGATCACCGACAACTTCTTCATCGAGGGGCAGTACTCAGAGCGCAACTACATCATCGGCATCGGCTCGGGTGGGGACGACACTTCGCTGCTCCGCGGCACTCTGCTGCTCGACCGCTCACACAGCAGCGCCCGCTTCCACACGCCGACCTTCTGCTCCGCACCCGAGTGCGGCGACGAGGATCGCAACAACGAGAACGGCCTGCTCAAGGCCTCCTACTTCCTGACATCCTCGTCGGCCGGCAGCCACGATATTGTCTTCGGTTTCGACACCTTCAACGACATCCGCAAGGTTGACAATTATCAGCAGGCGGGGGATTTCCGGCTCTACGTGTCGGACACGATCTGGATCGACGATCCCAATGAGCCAGGCGGCATCGCCATCTACCCGGTCATGGCCTCGTACTACAGCGCCAACCGTCCCGACGGAATCAGTCGGGGTAGCTACGGTTACGTGTACGACATGGCCGCTACATCGCAGGGCACGGACTTCCGGACCAACTCCCTCTTCGTCAACGACACCTGGCGCCTGAACGACAAATGGACCTTCAACGTTGGTCTGCGTTACGACGGCAACGACGGTGTCGACAGCAACGGTGTCAAGGTCTCGGACGACAGCCGCGTGAGCCCGCGGCTGGGCGCGGCGTGGGACGTCAAGGGCAACGGCGACCTGATCTTCAACGCCTCGTACTCCCACTACGTCGGCGCGCTCGCCAACGGGATCGCGAACGACGCTTCGCCCGCCGGAAATGCCAACTCCCAAAACACGCGCTATGACGGGCCCTGCCTCAACTGCGACGCCTACCTCACCGGCGACTACTCGAACCTCATGACCCAGGACGAGGTCATCCAGGCCTGGTATGACTGGTTCATCGCCAACGGCGGCTACGAGAATCCACCAAACAACACCTCGACCACGATCCGCGGGCTGACGCCGCAGATCTTGGAATCGATGTCCTCACCCTACACTGCCGAGTTCGTCGTCGGTCTGACCAAGCGTCTCGGCAGCAGGGGCGTCCTGCGGGTTGATTTTGTCAACCGTGAGGGCCACGATTTCTATATCTACCGAACCGTCCCCAACCGAACCGTCGAGGTTCCCTCGGGGCCGACCGACCTGTCGACGATGGAAAACGACGACGGTTTCTACAAGCGTAAATACCAGGGTCTGCACACCAACTTCCAGTACCGCATCGGTGACCGCTGGGATCTCGGCGCCTCGTACACGTACTCGAAATCGAAGGGCAACTTCGACGGTGAAACGTGGAACTCGGGCGCCGTCCAGGGCACATGGCACGAGTACACCGAGTACCGCTCGGACCAGTGGAACGTGCCGACCGGTTACCTCGACATCGACCAGCGCCACAGGTTGCGTGCCTACGCAGTGTGGGACGCGATATCGACCTCGCGCCACAACCTGAGCCTCAGCTGGTTGGAGAACTTCTGGTCCGGAAATCCCTACTCCCTGACCGCAACCATCGAAATCGATAGCGATTGGGTAGACAACCCGGGCTACGAAGACCCGCCCGACTCGCTGACCTATTACTTCGGCGGCCGGAACGCAGAGCACTGGGACAACGTCCACCGCTCGGACTTCTCGATCAATTACGGCTTCTTCATCAAGAGCGTCGAGCTGTTCTTCCAGGGAGACATGCTGAACGTCTTCAACGAGGGCGCACAGGACGGTGGCATTACCACTATAGATGTCCTCAACGACTTCAATCCCTATACCACGACCCCGGTCGAAGGCGTGGATTGGGAGAGAGACGAGGACTTCGGCGAGCCATCCACCGACGGCAGCTTCCAGAACCCGCGCCTGTACCGCTTCTCGGTCGGTATTCGCTTCTGATAATCGTCACCTCGTGACATCAACGCCCCGGTCTTCGGACCGGGGCTTGTTCTTGAAATCGGAATTAGGAAGTAGGAATTAGGAAGTAGGAATTAGGAATGTCACCCAGCCGCCCGGGCCAATCCGACCATGGGGGGACGGTCGGGAATTCCTAATTCCTCATTCCTAATTCCCCATCCGGATTACTGCGCTTCCTCGGCCACCGTTTCGGCCCGCCCGTGCTTTTCCCTCTTGCCGCGCAGCTTTTCACCGATCCGATCCATGTAGGAGTAGACCACCGGCACCAGGAAGAGGGTGAGGAAGGTGGAGGTGGTCATGCCACCCGCGGTCGCGACCGCCATCGGTGCCCGCGCCTCGGAGCCCTCGCCGATCGCCAGTGCGACCGGCAGCACGCCGAAGATCATCGACACCGCAGTCATCAGGATTGGACGTAGTCGGATCGGGCAGGCCTCGCGCAGGGCCGCCTCGCGGTCGAGGCCGGTTTCCTGTTTCTGGATCGTCAGGTCGACCAGCAGGATCGAGTTCTTGGTCACCAGGCCGAAGAGGAGGATGATGCCGATCACCGACATGATGTTGATCGTGTAACCGGTCACGAAGAGCGCGAGCAGGGCGCCTGTCATCGCCGGCGGCAGGGCGAACATGATGGTGAAGGGGTGGAGCAGCGAGTCGAACTGGCTCGCCAGCAGCATGTAAACGATGAGGATCGCGAGGCCGAGTGCGAAGAGCAGCGAGTTCATCGACTCGGCAAACTCCTCGGCCTGGCCGGTGGCCTTGGCGTGATATCCGTCGGGCAGCTCCTCGGCGAAGATCGCGTCGACCGTCTGCAGCGCCCGGTTGAGCGGCACGTTCTCGAGGTTCGCAGTCAGCAGCACGCTGCGCTCGCGGTTGGTGCGGTTGATGTTGATCGGTCCGACGCCGTGGCTGATTTCCACGACCGAGTCGAGGCGCACCATCTCACCGGTCTTCGACCGGACTTCGAGCCGTCCGATGTCCTCCGGCGTCATGGCCTGCGTCGGGTGGACCTTGATCCGTACGTCATATCGCTTGCCCTGGTCGGTGAAGGACCCGACCTCACGCCCGGCGATGAGCGCGTAGACCGTTTCGAAGATCGTCGCCGCATCCAGGCCGAGGTCGGCAGCGCGGTCGCGGTCGACGTTGACGAAAAGCTGCGGCTGCTCGAGATCGAGGTTGGTGTCGAGATCGACGAATCCCGGCTCGGCCGAAAGGCGTTCGATGACCCGGTTGCCGATCCGGTCGAGCTCGTCGAGGTCGGGCCCGCGGATCGAGTAGGCGAGGGCACTCTCGCCGCCCTCGCCACCCACGTTGTAGAAGCTGAACTCGATAACCGCGGACTGCAGCCCGTCGATCTCGGCCAGATCGCGCCGCAATCGCTGCACGATCTCGGACTGCGGCGCCTCGCGCTGCGAGGGCTTGGACATTTGCACGAACATGATGCCCGAGTTGACCTGGCCGCGCTCCTCGATGTCGAGGGCTGCGAAGCCGGAGAGGATCTCCGGCTGTCCGAGGACGATCCGCTCGACCTCCTGCATTTTGCGATCCATCGCCTCGAGCGAGGTGCCGACCGGCGCTTCGACGCGAACCATGAACGCGGACATGTCCTCGGCGGGCGCGAACTCGGCACCGATGAAGGGCACCAGCCCGAGGCTCGCGACGACGACGATGGTCGAGAGGGTGAGGGTCAGGATCTTGTGCCGCAAAACCCAGTCGAGGGACCTAGAGTATGCGGTCTCGAGCCATTTGAAGCCCCGTTCGAGGAACTCGTAGATCCGGCCATGCTTGGGCGATACTTTCAGGATCCGCGAACACAGCATGGGGGTCAGGGTCAACGCGACGAAGAGCGAAATCAGCACGGCAGACGCGACCGAGATACCGAACTCGAAGAGGAACTGGCCGATCATACCCTTCATATAGGCGACCGGGATGAAGACTGCGGCGATGGAGAACGTCGATGCCATCGCGGCCAGTGCAATCTCCTTGGTTCCGTTGAGAGCCGCGGTGAAGGGATCCTCGCCCTCTTCTTGGTGCCGGAATATGTTTTCGAGAACCACGATGGCGTCGTCGATGACCACCCCGACCGACAGGGCAAGCGCTAGAGTCGTCAGGTTGTTGAGCGAGAAGCCGAAGATGCGCATGAATCCGAAGGTCGCGATCAGCGACGTTGGGATGGCGAGTGAGACGATGAAGGTGGAACGCCACGACCGGAGAAAGACGAAAACCACGAGGATCGCCAGGATCGCGCCGTAGACGATGTCCTCCTGGACGTTTTCGATCGATTTCTCGACGTATTCGGCACCGTCGAACGCCACGTCGTAGAAGAGACCCGGCGGGAAGTCCTCTGCCAGCTCGTCCATCTTCTCGCGCGCCGCGCGGTTGACGTTCACCAGGTTGGCGCCGGATCGCGGTGCGACGCCGAGACCGAGCGTTGGCGTCATGTTGTAGCGAGCCATGCCACGCTCGTCACCGACGCCGAGTTGGGTAAAACCGACGTCCTCGAGCCTGATCGGACGACCGTCCACGGTAGCGACGATCATCTTGTCGAAATCCTCGACTGACTCGAAGAGGCCGAGATTGCGGACCGCGAGCTCAATCATTGGGCCTTCGATAAAGCCGCCGGGGAGCTCGAGGTTTTCGCGGCCGAGGGCGACGATAATGTCGGTCACCGACAGGCTGTGCGCGGCAAGCTTGTCACGGTCTATCCAGATGCGGATCATGGGCTCGCGGAAGCCGGGCATGATGACATTGCCGACGCCCGGCACCGACAGCAGGGCCGGTTCCACGACCTGGTCCGCGTAATCCGACAGCTCGCGGGCATCGAGGCCAGCGAGCGCCATCCAGAGCATCGGCTGCGTGTTGACGTCGAACTTCTGGACGATCGGAGGCTCGGCGTCGAGCGGCAGCTGACCCACCGCGCCGGAGACCTTGTCGCGCACATCCTGGGCGGCGATGTCGATGTCGCGCTCGGTGGTAAACATCACCGTCACCTGGGAGACGCCCTGACCGGAGTAGGAGGTGAGCTGATCGATGCCCTCGATCGTGTTGACCGCCGCCTCGATGACGTCGGTGACGTCGGACTCCATGACCTCTGGGGAAGCCCCGGGAAGGATCGTGATGACCGTGACCATCGGAAAGTCGATGGACGGCAGGAGGTTGACGGGCAGGGTGGAGTATCCGAGGATGCCGAAGACCACCAGGGCCACCATCATCATGAAGGTGAAGACTGGGCGGCGGATTGCGATTTCGTACAAGTTCATGACGTCTTCCTCGAAGAACAGTTGAGAGTTGAGAGTTGAGAGTTGAGAGTTCTCACGGCGCGTTTATTCTGTTCGTTCATGACGTCCTCCAACTCAAAACTCATAACTCATAACTCAAAACTCAAAACTCAAAACTAACTGACGATGGTCACTGGCAGACCGCGGGTCAGGCCCGAAACATCGGCGATCACCTGTTCGTTGGGCGCGAGGCCATCGACGATCTCGATCAGACCGTTGTCGCGGCGTCCGGTCCGGACCTTGCGGTAGACGATTGTCCCGTCCTCCACCATCAGCACCTGAGCCAGATCGGAGGTCGCGACCGCCGCTTCGGGGAGCCAAAGGGACTGTATTGCGTCCGGCGACTCGAACACGACGGTCGCGAACATTCCGGGTTTAATCGAACCATCGTTGGCGGCAGATCCCACGATCTCGAATGAACGGCTCGCCTGATCGACCACCGGTTGCAGGCTGTAAAGCTTGGCTGTGCGGACCGGTCCGGATACGCCGACGGTGAAGGTGAACTCCTCGAGCCCAACGAGCTCGGGTGCCCACGACTCGGGTACGTGGGCCGCAACCTTGATGCGATCTCCGACCGCGAGGTTGAAGAGGCCGGCGCCGACATCCGTCCACTGGCCGGCGACGACATGCCGCTGGGTGATGGCACCTGCCGCGGGCGCACGGACCACGCTGCGGTCGTAGTTCCGTTTCGCGAGGTCGTGCGCCGCAGTGGCTGACGCTACCCGGGCGGTCGCGAGGTCGTACGCCGCCTGCGACTGGTCGAGCGCACTCTGCGGGATGGTCTCATCCGACCGGAGATCCCTTTTGCGCCCGAGGTCCTTGGCGGCCAATTCCAGATCGGCCTGGGCCGCCGCGAGGTTTGCCTCGGCCTGCTCGAGGTAGATGCGGAAGGTGTTCCGGTCGACCTCGACCAGCGGGGTGCCGGCTCGGACCCGATCGCCGACCTCCGCCAGGACGCGGTCGACCTTGCCAGCGACCTCGGACGAGACGGTCACCGTGTCGAAGGCGCGGATCTCGCCGACCAGTTGAACCGAGGGGTTTTCACTGCGGATATCGGGGGAAACCAGCCGCACCTCGCGCGGAGCGAGCGCCTGCTCGAGAGCTTCCGCCTCAGCGGCGGCGTCTCCGTCATCCGAGCCGTGGCAGCCTGTGAGTAGGCCGATCGCGAATGTTCCGAGCAGGGCAAACAACAACTGTCGACGGATGGTCTTCATCTCAATACTCCTGGGATTCCGCCTGGTGCATCTGGCGGAAATCGAGGTCTGGAAGTGGGGACAGCCCGACGGCGTAGCGAAGCGAAATGGCCTGCAGCTCACGCTGCGCTCGAGCGACGATCTGCGAAGTCTCTGCGTCTGTTGCCTCGGTGGTGGCGTCGAGGAGGTCGGTGGTCGAAGCCTCGCCAACCCGATAGGCGCTTTCGACCTGTCGATAGGCGAGCCGCGCCGCTTCAGTCCGTTCGCGGGCTGCAATCAACACGGCGTCCGCGGTCTCGTAACCGATATGTGCGGCATCGACCTGGTCGGAGATGTTCTTATTGAGTGTGACGCCGAGCAGCTCGACCTGCCGGAGGTCCTCCTTCGCCTTGGCGACGTTCGATCTCGCGATTCCTCCGTCGTAGATTGGCACTCTGAGCTGGAGGACCATGGAAAGCCAGTCGTTGGCCGGGAAGCCGGACTTCTGCTGGAAGTACTGGCCGATCGCTTCGAGCTGCGGATACAAATTGCCGCGCTCGACCTTGATCCAGAGGCCGGCGGCCTCGAGCTGGTGGATCAAGGTCTGCATTTCGAGTCGCTGCCCGAGGGCCTCTTCGACGAGCTCCTCCCCGCTGCCGCCGGGAATCGGGATCGGTCCGGGGGGCTTCAGCTCTCCGAGGATCTCGGCACCGACCAACCGCTCGAGCCGGTTTCTCGCGAGGGTAGCTTCGCCGACCGCCGCGGTCAGGGACTGCCTGGCACTGGCCACCTGAGCGCGCCAGCGGGCGACGTCAGCGATCGCGTTCTCGCCGACCTCGTAGAGGCGTTCGGCGACCCGGAGCTGGTTCTCGTTCTCCTCGAGGACAATCCGCCGGACGTCGACCCACTCGGCCAGCGAAACGGCTCCGTAGAACGCCGCCGAAACATCCATGGTGAGGTCTCTGATGGTGGTCCAGCGATCGAGCTCGGCAATGTCGCGGTTGAGCTTGGCAATATCTCTCGCCCGCCAGGCCCGAAGCCCGGTGAAGAGATTCTGGCGAAGATCGACGCTTGCGGTCCAGTCCTGGGATGGACGAATTACGAAGGACTCGCCGGGCGACAGCTCGATCGAAAGGTCTTCGTCGTAGAAGGTGTACGAGCCGTTGAGCTCCAGACGTGGCATCAGGGCCGACCGCGCCAGTTTCATATCGGCTTGCGCCCGCCGAATCTCGCTGTCTGCCATCTGCACCGTTTCATGGGTTTCAACAGCCTGTGCGACGAGGTCGGAAAGGGTCGGATCGCGTAGCTCCAGCGCAGGGGCTGCGATCGGTGACGCTATAAGACCGACGGCAATCAGCGCGCAACACATTCTGGGTCGTGTCCAATGCATGATCGCCCTCCCGTGGGCAGCTGATACGGCAGTTTCCGCGATGGGGTTTCGCATTTCAGGGTTTCTCCGTCGCCAGGTTTTGGTACAGGAGGTCGCCGAGGGTTTCGGTGATCCTGTGTGGCTCGATGGTACGGTCAAAATAGAATTGAATGCCGAGGCCGTCAACCGTCGCTACGATCGTAATTGCTAACGCCTCCGGGTCGATCGATGCCTTGAATTCGCCCCGCTCCTGTCCACCGCGGATGAAATCGGCGACGAGTCGTCGAAAGATGGTGTAACTGTCGATCACGGCGTGTCGGTAGGCTTCTTCAAAACTCCTGCCTCTCGAGGCGGCCCAAAAATCGAGGATCACCGGTTGCAGGTCGACCTGCTCCGAAACCACCTCGGCACCCAGGCGCAACAGATCGTGGAGCTGTTCTTTGGTCGATTCGCCGGACGCGAGCGCTTCATCGATTCGGGCCGAGATATCGACGTTTATCGATTCGAAGACTGCGAAGAGCAGCTCTTCCTTCGACCTGAAGTACTCGTAAACCGTTCCCTTGCCGACGCCGGCTCGTTCGGCGATGTCGGCGACCCGGGTCGAGGCATAACCCTTCTCCGCAAACACGGAGCCGGCCGCCTTGACCAGCAGTTGCCGCTTGTCTTCTCGGGTTTCGACTGTTGCTTCCACATCCCTCTCCTGTCACTGACCGACCGGTCGGTCAATGGGTACGGTAAGATACGCGCCGAGGTTTCAGGTGTCAAGCCCGCCCCAACCCACCCGCCCACGGCCCGACGGCTGTACGGCCTCCTCCGACCACCCGCCCACGGCCGAACGGCACCTGCTTTCCTCGATACTCGTGCCACGGTTGACCGATTCGCCGTAACGCCGTCCCGCCGTTGAGCCTAGACTTCACGCAGCTTCCACCGTCCCCGTCGGAACACGAGCACGCCGACCACAGCGATCAGGGACTCGGCGACGGTGATGGCGACAAAGACCCCGGTCGGGCCCTGGCCCGCGGTCATGGCCAGCAGATAAGCGAAGGGAAGCTGGAAGATCCAGTAGCAGAAAACGTTGATGACGGTCGGCGTGTACGTATCACCGGCTCCGTTGAAGGCCTGTACCATGACCATGCCCCAGGCGTAGAACGGGTATCCGATGGAAACCCACCGCAGACAGGCGACGCCGTAGCGAACGACCGCTTCTTCGACCGAGAAGATCCTGATGAGCGGAGCCGCTCCGGCAACGAAAACGATCGCGACTGCGAGCAGAAAGATCATGTTGTACACGCCGGCGAGCCAGACGGAGGATTCGGCGCGTTCGGGCTGGCTGGCGCCCAGATTTTGCCCAACCAGGGTGGCCGCGGCATTGGCGAGCCCCCAGGCGGGCAGGATCGCGAAGATGATGAGGCGGATTGCGAGGGTGTAGCCGGCCACTGCCGCCGGCCCGAATCGACCGATGATCGCTACCAGGACGACCCAGCTCGTCGTGCCGATCAGGATCTGCAGAATCCCGCCCACCGAAAGACGCAGGAGACTGAGGATGATGCGCGGTCGTGGCAACAGGTCCGGCCAGTGAACGTGGATACGGCCTGTACCACGGAAGAGCACCCAAAGCTGGATGACGACACCGATACCGCGGCCGACGGTGGTGGCGACCGCCGCCCCGGTCACGCCGAACTCCGGGAATGGCCCCAGGCCGAAGATCAGGCAGGGATCAAGAATGATGTTGACGGCGTTGGCGATCCACAGCACCCGCATTGCGATGGCCGCGTCTCCGGCGCCGCGAAAGACGGCGTTGAGCAGGAAGAGGAGCATGATCGTCGCGGAACCGCCGAACAACACGCGCGTGTAACCGTGACCCGAATTGATCAACTCGGACGTCCCGCCCATCAGGCGCAGCAGGTCATCTGCGAACACGACCCCTGGAACCGCCACCGTCGCGGTCAGGCACAGACCGAGGAGGAGCGACTGGGCTGCGGCGACACCGGCACCGGCCTTGTCCTTCTCTCCGATTCGACGTGCCACCATGGCGGTGGTCGCCATACCGGAGCCCATGGCGATCGCGAAGAGGATGCTGATCATCGCCTCCGTGAGTCCGACCGTCGCCACCGCGTCGGTTCCGAGACGCGAGACGAAGAAGGCGTCGGTCAGGGCGAAGACCGATTCCATCACCATTTCGAGCACCATCGGGATCGCGAGCAGGACGACGGCGCGGCCGATCGGACCGGAGGTGAATTCGATCTCGCTGCCGGTCAGGGCGAGCTTGATCGTCTCCCAGGCGCTCATTCCTGGTGCGGCAGCTGGCTCCGCGGTGGAGGACGGTCCTTCGGGTGCCATGGTCACCTACGATACGCGATACCTGAGGGTAGGTTTGACGGAGCAGTGAGAAGCTGAGGAGAAAAGGAGAAAAGGGGCGGAGGGGAGTGGAACGGGGGGGTGCGAGCCGCTTCGGACTTCTCCTCTGCGCCTTTTCTCCTCTGCACCTCTGCGGTAACGGCTGGCTTCGCGGGAACAAGTGGGCGACAATCTGCGTACCTTGAGACAGAGGTGTCAATGGGAGGGGAAACAATGGCTGCAACATCGAAAGCGACCGTTGCCGGCGTATGCGACATAGTCGCGGGCATTTCCGGCGTCATCGGAGGTATCCCGTTGCTCGTGCTGGCACTCGTCGGAAGTGGGGTCCTGGCAGCGATTCCCGAGCCCGAGGTGAGCGCCCTGGCGGTTGCTCCGTTGGCCCTCTTCCTGCCGTTGGCTTTCGTGTGCTTCCTTTCCGGAGTCATCGCGATCGCCGGTGGTGTCGCTGCCTTCAACCGGCGCCGCTTCGGCCTCGCTCTCGGCGGGTCGATCGCCGCCGTCTTCGCCTTCTTTCCGGTCGGCATCGCGGCGGTGGTCTTCACCATCCTCGCCGAGCCCGAGTTCCGCGCCGCAGGTTGAGGCCGGACGATCGTGAACGAGACGACGAACAAGGTTCTGGCAGGTTGCGGGATCGGCTGCCTCCTGGCGATGATTGCCCTCGCCGGTCTCGGTTGGATGGGTTATCGGTGGACCAAGACAGCCGTCGATTCGGCCGAAGGCACGGTGCGGTCCCAGGTCGAGCTCGAAGAGCGACTCGGATCGATTCGGGACTACACGCCGCCCTTGGACGGCGCGATTCCCACGGAGCGCCTCGAGACCTTTCTCTTTGTGCGCGAGTCGATAGCGACGGAGCGCGAGGCCCTGGCCGCTGCGGTCGCAGACTTCGCGCCGGCGGCCGGTGAGGGTGAGACCATCGGCGGTTTGCACGCGGCCAAGGCCACGATGCGCATGGCGCCTCGCGTGTTGGAGTTTGTCAGCGCACGAAATCAGGCTCTGCTCGACGCCGACATGGGGCTGGGCGAGTACACGTGGATCTACTGGCTGACCTGTCACGGCTGGCTTGGCCACCCGCCGGGGGAGTCGACGCTGCATGACATCCTCGAGCAACAGTCTGATGCCGGGGGCAACGTCCAGATGGACATCCACGGTTGGGACGCCGAGGAAATGACACTTCAGCTGCGCCGCAACGTGACCGCCATGGTCCGAAATCTCCACCAGACCTTGAAGGCCGAGCCGCAGGCGGGTGAATTGAACGAGGTCGTGGCGGCGGAGCTGGCCAAGATCGAAGACGACCCCTATCGCGTGCCCTGGCAGGACGGACTGCCGGAGGCGCTGGCGGTCGGGCTCGAGCCCTACCGCGGCCGGCTGGAGGCGAGTTACTCCCCGTCCACCAACCCCTTCGAGCTGATCGAGATCGACTGAACGCGTCTCGTGGTCGCGGCGGAGTCGAAAGTTCAGAATTGAGAGCTGAGAGTTTCCACCCACCCACCCTTTGCTCTGGCGGCGGCCAGACCTCTCAACTCTCAACCCTGAACTCTCAACTCAGTACACTGCACTCTCAATTCTCAACTCTCGACTGATCCCTTTTCGCGGGAAAGGTAAAATCCCGGCCGGGGGTGTCGTCATGACAGAGCCTGAGAAGCCCATCCGCATCAACCCTCTCATCGACAAGATCGTCTGCTCGATGACCGGCAAGGAGCACGATCCGCTAAGATTTTCCAGGCCGATTGGACTCTGCTCCTGCTGCCCGGCACCCGGCAAGCCGCTGGTGGTCGTGTACAAGCTGGAGGCGGTTCGAAATCTTGTGGATCAACACGGTTGGGAGAAGGCCCCGGGCATATGGAAGTACGCCCCGCTCCTGCCCGTGCAGAGCGTGCCGCGCGACTACGCTCCCGATGTCGGTCTGACGGGTGCGGTATGTCACGAATTCCTGGGTGAGATGACCGGTGTCGAGCTCCACCTCAAGAACGAGGGCTCCAACCCCTCGGGCAGTTTCAAGGACAGGGGCCTCGCGGTCGGTATCGCTCTCGGCGTTGCCTGCGGTGCCAAACGCTTCTGCCTCCCGACCCAGGGAAACGCCGGCGTCGCGTCAAGCCTGTTCTCCACCCGGCTGCAACTGCCCGGTTGCCTGGTCTATATGCCCGAGGGCTACCAGGGGAACATCTATCACCGGGAAGCCGAGTTCTTCGGCGCCGAGGTGCGCTTCGCCGGCGGAAATATCGCCGCTTCGGGGAAGATCATGCGCGAGGAATTCGCCGAAGAGCTCGCGAGTGGCGAGTTGGTCGACATGTCGACGTTCTTCGAGCCGGGGCGGCTCGAGGGCAAGAAGACCATGGGTTTCGAGATTTTCGAGGATTTCGGCCCCGACAATCTGCCCGACTGGATCCTCTATCCGACCGGAGGTGGAACGGGGCTGGTCGGTATCTGGAAGGCGTTGCAGGAGCTGACCGCCCTCGGCTGGTTGGATCCGCAGAGGCACCGGCTGCCGCGGATGGTGGCAGTGCAGTCGGAGAACTGTGCGCCGGTCGTGAAGTCCTTCGCGCTGGGCATCGACTACGTGGAACCGGTGGAGTCGAAGGGCACCGTCGCGGATGGCCTGGATGTGCCCGGCGCGATCATGGGTCACGGCATTCTCGCGACGGTACGCGAGTCGGACGGCACCGCGGTCGCGGTCAGTGAGAGGCAGATCGTCGACGCCTTCGAGGTCCTTGGCCGGCACGGCCAGGCGGCGAGCTATGAGAGTGCTGCGACCTTCGCCGCGCTTCGGAAGATGCGTCAAGACGGCGTGATCGAGGCCGGGGCCAGCGTTCTACTGCTGCTGACGGCGAGCCACCTCATCTCGCTCGCGCAACAGCCGAGCTGACAAGCGCATCGGTGCCAGGAGAGACAAAGCGAACATCGTTGCCCTGAAGGC